>CALDQK010000406.1 GCA_937911525.1 uncultured bacterium | reverse complement strand
GGCCCGCGAAGCCGCTTGCGTTTCGCCTTCGTCGCCGGGGTTGGTTGGCTGCCCGGGGTTTGCTCGGGGTGCGGAAGCAGCCTCGCTTGGCGACGGGCCCCGGATCTGCGCGTAGCGACGAAGTCGAACCGAGCGCGTTTCGCTCTGAGGTGTGGGCGAGAGCTCCCTCTGTGCTCGCTAACGCTCGCAATTCGAAGCACGACGACAGCAGGACGACATGCAAGGCGAGCTCTTGGTGATCCAAGGGCTCGCCTTCGTCGTGTTCGCTCGGTTGGTTCCTACTGAGTCAGGCTTCCTGTGATCCCGACTCGGGGGGGCTCGTCGATCGGGGCCAGGAGCGATACGCCGGGGTGATGACCCCAAGGCTTCAGCGCGCCTCCAGGCGGATGGTAGTGCCGCTCGATCCTCGCTACGTAGGACTTCCCAGCGATCTCGAAGGGGATCTCGGTCCCGTAGGGATCCTTGTGGTGCGCGCGCAAGATCCGCACCGCCTCGCGACTCAGCGCAGGCGTCACCTCCGCGTTTCGCAGACGCCGGAGCCTCCTTGGCGCTCCTGGCCCCGGCTCTGGTCCCGGTCCCGGTCTCGTGTCCGGTCCCGTCTCCGATCCCGCCTCCGACTCCGATCCCGTCTCCGATCCCGGCTCCGGTCCCGGCTCCGTCTCCGCCTCCGGTCCCGGCTCCGGTCCCGGCTCCGGTAATGGCTCCGTCTCCGGCCCCGGTCCCGTCTCCGGTCCCGGCTCCGTCTCCGGCCCCAGTCCCGTCTCCGGTCCCGGCTCCGTCTCCGTCTCCGGCTCCGGCTCCGTCTCCGGCTCCGTCTCCGGCTCCTCGACCTGGACGATCGGTGGCGTCTTCGGCGCGGGCTCTGGCGCCTGATACCACCTCCAGCCCGCCACCAGGCCCAGCGCGATCAGCGCGACCGAGATCGAGTTCAGCCAGCCCACGAGCACCTCCTGCCGACCGGCAACAGCAGGCGCCGTGCCAGTCGCAGGACGCGTCGGGACCTCGCGCAGGGTCGCGCTTCGCCTCACTCAGGGACCACGAGGGGCGCGGGCGAAAGGCCTCTGAAATGGGGCCTCGACCCGGCGGGCCAGTTAGCGGGTCTCTTGACTCGGCTGGCCCTTGGGCTGGGGGGCCGAGGCGGCCTCCAGGGCCGCGCGTGGGTCGTCGGCCTCGGCGATCTCCTGGAGCGCCTCTACGAAGGCCGGCAGGCGCTCGCCGCAGCGGCGGAACAGGCCCTCGAGCAGGGGCTGGTCGCCGTGGTAGCGGCGGAACTGGAGGATCAGCGCGTTGTTGAGCTGGATCCGCTG
Organism: uncultured bacterium; assembly: GCA_937911525.1. Classification (GTDB taxonomy): domain Bacteria; phylum Planctomycetota; class J058; order J058; family J058; genus NORP233. Next base: position 2,170 of record CALDQK010000406.1, on the reverse strand, counting down.
GTCGAGGATCCAGTCGTAGCCGTCGTCGCTCAGCCGGGGGCGCAGCTCGCGGCGGTAGCGCTCGCGGAAGGCCGCCACCGCGGCGGCCTTCAGCTCGAGCTTGCGCGCGCGGGGGCCGCTGGCGGCGTAGATCCGGGCCAGCTCCTGGCGCAGCTCGTTCATGGCCGCGTTGAAGATCTCGCTGTCCTCGCGGTTCCGCGCGGCCTGGAGCAAGCCGGGGTCGGCCTCTCCGCCGCGGGCGCGGAAGAACTCGCGCGCGCCGACCTCGCCCACGAAGGTCGCCAGGTTCTCGTTGAGGTTCACGTCGCCCGGGATCCACACCGTGGCGTGGGTCAGCTCGTGGATCACGGTCTCGACGATCCGCGCCTCGTCGTCGCCCAGGAGCGAGGTGAACACCGGGTCGTCGAACCAACCCAGGGTGCTGTAGGCCGGCACCGGCAGCAGGAGCGCGTCGTAGCCCAGCCCCGCCAGGCGGCGCAGCTCCTCGATCGCGGGGCGCTTCTCGAAGAAGCCCAGGTAGGGGATCGTGCCGACGATCGGGAAGCTCCAGGTGATCGGCTCGAGCGAGTCCTTGGGCGCCGCGCTCACGTTGTAGGCCACGGGCTCGCCGCCCGTGTCGTAGTAGGTCGTGTAGCTCTCGCTCTCGGCGAGGCCCAGCTCCTTGATCGCGAAGGCGCGCGCGGCGAGGACCAGCTCGAGCTTCCGCCGCCGATCGGGGTCGAGGGCGTGCTCGTCGTCGAGGCGCTCCTGGATCGACTCCCGCCCCCACAGGATCGCCAGCTGCCCCTTGGTCTGGCTCAAGAGATAGCAGCCCTGCAGGAGCAGGGCCGCGGCGACGAGCGCGAGCGAAGGGAGGGGGCGCATGGCCCGCAAGGCTAACCCGATCTCCGCACCCCTCGACCCTCGCTGGCGACACTCGGTTCCCTACCCCTGGCCCGCGCTCGCCCGATCGCTACCCTCTTGGGCATGGTCAAGCTCAACGACGGATCCGAAGTGGAGCTCGAGCTGTTCAAGTTCGACTCCTGCCCCTTCTGCGTGCGCGTGCTCCGCAAGATCCAGGAGCTGGGCGTGGAGGGGATCACCCTCCGCGACACGATGCGCGAGCCAGGCGCCAACGCCGAGTTGATCGAGCGAGGCGGCAAGCGGCAGGTCCCCTGCCTCTTCATCGACGGCAAGGCGATGTACGAGTCGGGCGACATCAACGCCTGGCTGCAGGCCAACGTCGCGGGATAGGCGCTCCCCCTACTTGCTGGGGAAGTCCATGGCGCGCCGGGCCCGGGTCGCGGCGGCGGCTTCCTTGTCCCCCGCCCGCTCGTAGAGCAGCGCCAGCTCGTCGAGCAGGCGCGCCGCCTCCTCGCGCACGAAGGGCCGGTGGCGGGCCAGCTCACGCGCGCGCTGGCTGAGCTGGGCCGTGGCGTCCTCAGGCAGCTCGCCCTTCAGGCGCCAGGAGGCGAGCAAGGCCTGCCCGGTCGCGTCGAGCTCGAGCGCGCGCTGGACCTGGGCCGCCCGCTCGGCGGGTGGGGTCGCCTCGAGCGCCTCGAGGATCAGCCCCGCCCGCATGGCGGGACCGACCTCGGAGCTGGCCTCCTGGGCGGCGAGCTTCGCCAGCTCGGTCGGGGAGAGCTTGCCCTGGGCGCAGCGCACACGCGCCAGCAGGAGCCGGCCCGCCTCGCCCGGGTCGGCCTTGGCCAAGGCCTCGAGCGGCAGGGCCCGCAGGTGCGGCCGCAGGAAGCGCACGTCGAGCCGCGCCAGGGCCAGCGCCAGCTCGGCCCGCGCGGGCGGAGGCAGCCCCTCGCGCGTCAGCACGCCGTCGAGGAGTTGCCCGCCCTCACGGCAGGGTCCCGCGCGCAGGCCGCTCTGGCCGAGGGCCTCGACCAGCTCGCCCAAGGTCTGGCGGCGGCGGGCCTGCCCTTGCTCGTCCTGGTCCTCGTCGAGGCGCGTCTCGAGCAGGCGGGCCACCCCCAGCGCGGCCCGCGCGAACTCGGGGCCCTCGGAGCCCGTCGGCCCGCGCAGCAGGCCGACCACCTTGATCACGCGCATCACCTGGCTGGGCGGCACGGTGGGCTCGATACAGAGCTCGAGCCCGTCGCGCAGCGCCTGGCGGCGCGCCTTGGGGGCGTAGGCCCCCTGGGGACCGGCGTCCTTCAGCAGGCTCGCCACCCGATGCGGC
>CALDQK010000405.1 GCA_937911525.1 uncultured bacterium | reverse complement strand
CGAGAATCGGGAGGACAGGCCGAGGCGAGTCGTGCAGGAGCCTCGAGGCTCATGCGGGCCTGTCCGAGCGCATTTCATGTCGCCGCAGGCGACGAGGCCCGCGAAGCGGGCCACCGGACAATGGCTGGCGCTGGACCTCAATCGCCAGGACAGCAGGGTCGCGGAAGCCAATCCGTCCCTCGCGCTGCTGGGAATCAACCGCCAAGGGCGCCAAGAGCGCCAAGAGTTGTCGCTGATCCTAGGGCCCCCTCGCGAAGGGCACACTGGGCGCTCTCGACTCCAGGTCACCTTGGCGTCCTTGGCGTCCTTGGCGGTTGGAATCGAATCGTCAGGGCGCGGCCGAAGCAAGCGACAGCCATTCCCCGCTCCTCAATCAAATTCCTCATGCCTCAATCAAGCCAAGCAGCGCACGGTCCCAAGATCAGATATTCCGCCGGTACTCCCCGCCCACCTCATACAAGGCGTTGGTGATCTGCCCCAAGGAGCAGTGCTCCACCGCCTCGAGCAGCTGCGCGAAGATGTTCCCGTCGTTCAGCGCCACCTCCTGCAGCGCCGCGAGCGCCGCCGGCGCCGCCTCGGCGTGCTCGCCGTGGAAGGCCTCGAGCTGGGCCAGGCAGGCGTCCTTCTCCTCGGCGCTGGCGCGGGTCAGGTCGATCTCGCGCGGGCCGGAGGACTCGGACTCGGTGCGGGGCAGGAAGGTGTTCACGCCCACGATCGGCAGCTCGCCCGAGTGCTTGAGGTGCTCGTACTTGAGCGAGTCCTCCTGGATCGCGCCGCGCTGGTACTGGCGCTCCATGGCGCCCAGCACGCCGCCGCGCTCGGTGATCCGGTCGAACTCGGTCAGGACCGCCTCCTCGACGAGGTCGGTCAGCTCCTCGACGATGAAGCTGCCCTGGCTGGCGTTCTCGCACTTGGCCAGGCCGAACTCGCGGTTGATGATCAGCTGGATCGCCATCGCGCGCCGGACCGACTCCTCGGTCGGGGTCGTGATCGCCTCGTCGTAGGCGTTGGTGTGCAGGCTCTGCGCGTTGTCGTAGGTCGCGAGCAGGGCCTGGAGCGTGGTTCGGATGTCGTTGAACTCGATCTCCATCGCGTGCAGCGAGCGGCCGCTGGTCTGGATGTGGTACTTGAGCATCTGCGAGCGCGGGTTCGCGCCGTAGCGCTTCTGCATCGCGACCGACCAGATCCGCCGCGCCACGCGCCCGATCACGGTGTATTCGGGGTCCATCCCGTTGCTGAAGAAGTAGCTCAGGTTGGGCGCGAACTGATCGATGTCCATGCCCCGGGCCAGGTAGTACTCCACGTAGGTGAAGCCGTTGGCGAGGGTGAAGGCCAGCTGGTGGATCGGGTTCGCCCCGGCCTCGGCGATGTGATAGCCGCTGATCGAGACGGAGTAGAAGTTGCGCACCCCGTTGCTCGCGAAGAACTCGGCCACGTCGCCCATGACCTTGAGCGAGAACTCGGTGCTGAAGATGCACGTGTTCTGGCCCTGGTCCTCCTTGAGGATGTCGGCCTGGACCGTGCCGCGGACCTGGGTCATGGTCCGCTCCTTGATCTGGCTGAACTCCTCGTCGCTCAGGAGCGCGCGCACGTCGGCCCAGCGCGCGCCGCGCAGGCGGTCCGGCTGCAGCTCCTGCTCGGCCGTGATCTCGAGCCGGCCTTCGCTCCGGAGGAAGCGGCGGCACTGCTGGCGGATCGCGGTCACGAAGAAGAAGGCCAGGATCGTCGGCGCCGGGCCGTTGATCGTCATGCTGACCGAGGTCTTGGGGTCGCAGAGGTCGAAGCCGGCGTAGAGCTGCTCGGCCTCCTCGACCGTGAAGATCGCGACCCCGCTCTCGCCGATCTTGCCGTAGATGTCCGGGCGCCGGTCGGGGTCCTCGCCGTAGAGCGTGATCGAGTCGAAGGCCGTCGAGAGGCGCGCCGCCGGCTGGCCCGCGGCCAGGTAGTGGAAGCGCTTGTTGGTCCGGCCCGAGCCGCCCTCGCCCGCGAACATCCGGGTCGGGTCCTCGGCCTTGCGCTTGAAGGGGAAGGTCCCCGCCGTGTAGGGGAACTCGCCCGGCACGTTCTCGGTCAGGCGCCAGTAGAGGCGGTCGCCCGCGCTCTGGTAGCGGGGCAGCGCCACGCGCTTGAGCTTGAGCTCGCTCAGGGTCTCGGTGGTCGTCTCGACCGCGATCTCGCGGGTCCGGACCTGGTAGCGGAACACGTCCGACTCGTAGGCGGCCTGCCAGTCGGCCCAGCCCTCGAGCAGCTTGCGGCAGCCGGCGTCGAGGCGCTCGAGGCGCGCGTCGAAGGCGTCCATCAGGTCGGCCGCGCCCGCGGCCACGCCCTCGCGCTCGCTCCCGTAGGGCGCGAAGCCCTCGACCTGGGGGCCGCCCAGGAGCGCGACCGAGCGGCGCAGGGCGTCGAGGTCGGCGGCGAGGTCCGCCTGCTCGCGGGCCCAGGCCCGGTAGCGGCGGCAGGACTCGCTGATCTCGCTCAGGTAGCGCTCGCGCCCAGGCGGAATGATCGCGCGCGCGGTGTCGGTCTCGCGGCGCTTCAGCACCTCCGCCTCGCCGTAGCGGCTCTCCCAGCCGAGGTCGAAGCGCTCGTTGAGCTGGCTGATCAGGTTGCCGTAGAGGGCGTCGACGCCAGGGTCGTTGAAGTTCGCCGCGCAGGTGCCGAACACGGGCAGGGTCTGGGTGTCCTGGCTGAAGAGCTGCTTGTTGCGCTGCAGCTGCTTGGCCACGTCGCGGCGCGCGTCCTTGCTGCCGCGGCGGGTGAACTTGTTGACCGCGACCAGCTCGGCGTAGTCGAGCATGTCGATCTTCTCGAGCTGGCTCGGCGCGCCGTACTCGGCGGTCATCACGTAGACCGGCAGGTCACAGTGCTCGGTGATCGAGCTGTCGCCCTGGCCGATGCCCGCGGTCTCGACGAAGACCAGGTCGAAGCCGGCGGCCTTGACGGTCGCCAGCGCGCCCGCGAGCGACTCGCTCAGCTCGCCGCGCGCCCCGCGGGTCGCGAGGGAGCGGAAGTAGACCCGGCCCGAGCGGAGGGTGTTGAAGCGGATCCGGTCGCCCAGGAGCGCGCCGCCGGTGCGGCGCTTGGAGGGGTCGACGCACACCACGGCCACGCGCTTGTCGGGGAAGTCGCGCACGAAGCGGCGCACCAGCTCGTCGGTCAGGCTCGACTTGCCGGCGCCGCCGGTGCCGGTCAGGCCGACCACCGGGACCGAGCTCTCGCTCGCGGGCGCCTGCTCCTTCTTCAGCTCACGCCGCGAGATCGCGCGCGCCAGGCGGTGGAACTCGCTCGCGTCCTCGGGCGGCTCGACGGCGCTGATGTCGAAGTCGCAGCCCTGGACGACCTCGTTGATCATTCCCTGCAGGCCGAGGTTGCGCCCGTCCTCGGGCGAGTAGATCCGGTCGATCCCGGCCGCGTGCAGCTCCTCGATCTCGCTCGGGACGATCACGCCGCCGCCGCCGCCGTAGATCTTCACGTGGGTGGCGCCCTCTTCGTCGAGGCGCTGGCGCATGTACTTGAAGTACTCCATGTGGCCGCCCTGGTAGCTCGTCAGGGCGATCCCCTGAGCGTCCTCCTGGATCGCGGCCTGGACGACCTCCTCCACGCTGCGGTTGTGGCCGAGGTGAATGATCTCGGCGCCCGTGGCCTGGAGGATCCGGCGCATGATGTTGATCGCCGCGTCGTGCCCGTCGAAGAGGGCCGCCGCTGTCACGATCCGCACCGGGTGCTTGGCCTGATAGGGCTCGCTCGCCTGAGCGGCGCTCGAAGCAGGCTTGGGCTGAGACGGCGCTTGGGTGCTCATGGTCCCTCCGCGGGTCGTTCGAATGCAGCGAGCAGGTCCTGGACCGCGCGGCCGGGGGTCAGCCGACCCGCCTCCACCTCTGCTTCGCTGCGCTGCAGCATGCGATCGACCTCGGGGTGGGCCCGAAAGGCCTCTAGCAGACGGTCCTGGAGCAAGCTCCACATCCAGCCTACTCGCTGGCGAGCTCGATTTCGCTCCCAATGGCCGCTCTTCTCGCGCGTTACGCGATGCGCCATGACTTGTTCCCAGACTTCGTCCAAACCGGTCGCTTCCAGGGCGCTGGTCAGGAGCAGGGGCGGGCTCCAGTCGGGGTCTCGCGGACGCAGGAGGTGCACCGCCTGCCGGTATTCGGCCAGGGCGCGCTTGGCCCGGACGAGGTTGTCCCCGTCGGCCTTGGTCACGGCGAGCACGTCGGCCAGCTCGAGCACGCCGCGCTTGATCCCCTGGAGCTGATCGCCCGCGCCCGCCAGCAGCAGCAGCAGGAAGGTGTCGACCAGCTCGACGACCACGCTCTCCGACTGCCCGACCCCGACCGTCTCGACCAGGACCACGTCGTAGCCCGCCGCCTCGCACAGGAGCAGGGTCTCGCGCGTGCGCCGCGCGACGCCGCCCAGGGTCCCCGCGCTGGGTGAGGGCCGAATGAAGCAGCGCGCGTCGGCCGCCAGGCGCTGCATGCGCGTCTTGTCGCCCAGGATGCTCCCGCCGCTGACGCTGCTGGTCGGGTCGACCGCCAGCACGGCCAGCTTGTGCCCGCGCTCGAGCAGGCGCTGGCCGAGGGCCTCGATGAAGGTCGACTTGCCGACCCCCGGCGTGCCCGAGATCCCGACCCGGTGCGCGGCGCCGGTGTGAGGCAAGAGCGCCTGGAGCACCTCTTCGGCGAGGGCGCGGTGCTTCTTGGCGCGCGACTCGATCAGCGTGATCGCGCGCCCCAACAGCGCGCGGTCGCCGGCGCGCACGCCGTCGACGTAGTCCTGAGCGCTTAGTTGGGGGCGCATGGAACGAGACCAACGAGCGGGGCGTGGTCGGGCGCTTCGTCAAGAGCGCAGAGACGCAGAGAACGCAGAGGTTTCGCAGAGGCTTCGCCCGACGCGCCCGCGGAGCGCGAGTCTCTGCGAGGACTCTGCGTCTCTGCGGGCAGCTCGCTGGTCTTCACGCCCTCGTCGCGCCAGCCGCCAATCAGACCTCGATCTCCAGCCGCTTCGCCAGCACGTTCAGCAGCTCGTCCGCCGCGTCCGGGATCACGGTCCCCGGCCCAAACACCAGCGCCGCGCCCTCGTCGAGGAGCGTCTGCACGTCCTGCGGCGGGATCACGCCGCCGACGATGATCGTGATGTCTGGGCGCCCGAGCTGCTTCAGCTCGTCGCGCAGCTCCGGGACCAGGGTCAGGTGTCCGCCGGCCAGCGAGCTGACCGCAGCCACGTGGACGTCGTTCTCGACCGCCTGGCGGGCGGTCTCCTTGGGCGTCTGGAAGAGGGGGCCGATGTCGACGTCGAAGCCGAAGTCGGCGTAGGCCGAGGCCACGACCTTCTGGCCGCGGTCGTGCCCGTCCTGGCCCATCTTCGCGATCAGGATCCGGGGCCGGCGGCCCTCCTGCTCGGCGAAGCGCTCGACCCGCGCGCGCAGCCCTGCGATTCGTTCGTCGGCTTCTCCCACCTCGCCACTGTAGACGCCGGAGATCGTCTGGACGCTGGCCTGGTGGCGGCCGAACACCTGCTCGAGGGCGAGCGAGATCTCGCCGACGGTGGCCTTGGCGCGCGCCGCGTCGATCGCGAGCGCCAGCAGGTTGCCCTCGCCCGTGTCGGCGCAGTGGGTCAGGGCCGCGAGCGAGGCGGTGACCTCGACCTCGTCGCGCTCGGCGCGCAGCTGCGCCAGGCGCGCGAGCTGGGCCTCGCGCACGGCGCGGTTGTCGATCTTGAGCACCGGGACGTCCTCGTCCTCGGCCAGGGGGTAGCGGTTGACGCCGATCAGCGCCTGCTTGCCCGAGTCGATCCGGGCCTGGGTCCGCGCCGAGGCCTCCTCGATCCGTTGCTTGGGGATCCCCTCCTCGATCGCGCGCGTCATGCCGCCCAGCTCTTCGACCTCCTGAATGTGCGCCCAGGCGCGCTCGACCAGCTCGTGGGTCAGGCGCTCGACGTAGTGGCTGCCCGCCCAGGGGTCGACCACGCGGCAGGTGCCGGTCTCGTTCTGGAGGAAGAGCTGCGTGTTGCGCGCGATCCGCGCGCTGAAGTCGGTCGGCAGCGCGAGGGCCTCGTCGAAGCTGTTGGTGTGCAGCGACTGGGTGTGGCCGTGGGTCGCCGCCAGCGCCTCGACGCAGGTCCGGATCACGTTGTTGTAGACGTCCTGCGCGGTCAGGCTCCAGCCCGAGGTCTGGCTGTGGGTCCGCAGCGCGAGGCTCTTGTCGTTCTTGGGCGCGAAGGGCTTGATCAGCCGCGCCCAGAGCAGGCGCCCCGCGCGGAGCTTGGCGATCTCCATGAAGGGGTTCATGCCGATCCCCCAGAAGAAGGAGATCCGCGGGGCGAAGGCGTCGATGTCGAGCCCCGCCTCGAGCCCCGTGCGCACGTACTCGACGCCGTCGGCCAGGGTGTAGGCCAGCTCGAGGTCCGCCGTCGCGCCGGCCTCTTGCATGTGATAGCCGCTGACCGAGATCGAGTTGAAGCGCGGCATGTGTGCTGCCGTGTAGCGGAAGATGTCCGCCACGATCCGCACCGACTCCCGCGGGGGATAGATGTACGTGTTGCGGACCATGAACTCCTTGAGGATGTCGTTCTGGATCGTGCCCGCGAGCTGCTCGGGCGGGACGCCTTGCTGCTCGGCCGCGACCACGTAGAGCGCCATGATCGGCAGCACCGCGCCGTTCATCGTCATGGACACCGAGACCCGGTCCAGGGGGATCCCCTGGAAGAGCAGGTTCATGTCCAGGATCGAGTCGATCGCGACGCCAGCCATGCCGACGTCGCCCGCGACCCGCTCGTGGTCCGAGTCGTAGCCGCGGTGGGTGGCCAGGTCGAAGGCCACCGAGAGCCCGCGCTGACCGGCGGCCAGGTTGCGCCGGTAGAAGGCGTTGCTCTCCTCGGCGGTCGAGAACCCGGCGTACTGGCGGATCGTCCAGGGGCGCAGCGCGTACATCGTCGCGTAGGGGCCGCGCACGTAGGGCGGCAGCCCCGGGAAGGTGCCCAGGTGCTCGAGGCCCTCGCTCTGCGCGGGCGTGTAGCCGGGGCGGACCGCGATCCCCTCGGGGGTCTCCCAAAGGGGCTCGCTGGGCGGGGCGGGGGGAGCGCTCGGCTCCTGCCAGGGGACGTCAGCGAAGCTCTTGATCACGACTGACCCCCTTCGAGCAGGAAGCTCGACAGCTCGCTCAGCTCGGCCAGCACGTCCTGGCCGAGGTAGAGGAAGCCGCTCGCGCCCGCGGCGCGCAGGGGCTGCTCCAGCTCACCGGGTCGCCCCGCGACCAGCACCCGCTCGGCGCCCGCCGCGCGCAAGGCCTCGACGGCCTGGGCGCCTTCGTCCGCGTAGCGGGCGTCGCTGCCGCTCAGGACCGCGACCTTGGCGCCCTCGAGCGCCCAGGGGCCGCCTGGGTCGGGCGGGCCCTCGCCCTCTCCGCCCGCGGCCTCGATCCCGCCCGCCGCGAGCAGGTTGCGGATCCAGGTCGTGCGGCCGGTGTGCTCGGGCAGCGGACCCAGGGCCGCCAGGAAGGCGCGCGGCCGCGCGCCACGCTCGGCCAGGGCCGCGTCGCTCGCGTCGCGCAGAGCCTCGAAGGGCTCCGCCAGCCGGACGAGCGGCAGGGGCGCCACGTCCCCGCCGCCCTTGGGGGCGTGGCTGTAGGGCAGCGAGGCGCGCTCGGGCAGCTCTTCGCTCAGGAGCGGGAAGTCGGTCACCCCGGTCAGCGCCAGCTTGCGCTTGGCGATCTGCTTGGCCCGCTCGGCGCGCGTCGCCGCGCAGCGCTCGGCGACCCAGCCCGAGCGGAGCGCCGCCGCCAGGCCCCCTTGGGCCTCGACCTCGCGCAGGACCTCCCAGGCCTTGGCCTGGAGCTCGCCGGTCAGGGCCTCCACGGCGTAGCTGCCGCGGGCCGGGTCGGCCACGAAGGCCAGGTGGCTCTCCTCGCGCAGGATCGAGTGTGTGTTGCGCGCGATCCGCCGCCCGAGGGACTCGGGGCGGCCCAGGGCCCGGTCGAAGGGCGCGATCGTGATCCCGTCGGCGCCGCCGACGGCGCCGGCGAAGCCGACCAGGGTCCCGCGCAGGAGGTTGACCCAGGGGTCGCGGCGGGTCAGGTCGCGCCAGGCGCTGACGCCGAGCACCCAGGCGGGCTGGAACTCGACCTCGGCCACCTCGAGCGCGCGGCGCCAGAGGGCGCGGAAGGCGCGCAGCTTGGAGATCGCGAGGAGCACGTCGACGGGGAGGGGGAGCCGGAAGGTGACGTGGCGCAGCGCCTCAGCCGGGGGGGTGCCGCCCGCCTCCAGGGCGCGGAGGACCTCGAGCGTGCCGGCCATGAGCAGGCCGAGGTCGGTGGCCTCGTCGGCGCCGGCGCCGTGGAAGGGGGTCGAGCTGACCTCGGCCAGGCGTCCGGCGCGCTCGCCCAGCTCGCCGCGGAGGAAGGTCACGGTCTTGCCGAGCTGCTCCAGGGCGTCGCTGATCGGCATGCCCAGCTCGCCGCGCGCCGCCGCGGCGAGGGGGTCGAGGGCCAGGTGCAGGCGCCAGTCCGTCAGCTCGCGCGCCACCGTCAGGGCGAAGGCCCCCAGCGCGTCCGGGCCGCCGTGGGCCACCAGGGTCAGGTCGACCTGGCTGAAGTCGACCTCGCGGATCGCGCTCACGACCTCGCCCGCCGAGTGGCCGCCGATCAGCAGCCGCACCGCGTCGGCGCCGCGGGCCAGCTCCTCGCGCAGCTGGATCCAGATCTGCTCGACCGTGCCCGAGGAGTCGATCACCACCCGCCAGGGCCGCCCCGCCGCGCGACCCTCGCAGGCGCGGTCGGCGTCCTCGGCGTAGAGCGGCTGGAGCGAGATCCCCTCGAGCAAAGGCGTCACCAGCTTCTTGTCGAAGGGGGCGCCCTTGAGGTCGCGCTCGACGATCGCGCGCCAGTCCTCAGCGCTGACCGGGTCGAAGTGTTCGCGGAGGTCGATTTGGCTCATAAGCCGCGCATTATGCGGCTGAATCGGCCCGTAGCGAGCCCCCAGGGGGGGAGAAGCGGAGGCCGCGCGAACCAGCGGAGCCTGGGGTCGACGCCCGCCTCGGGAGCGGGGAGCGATTTCCCGGATTTCGGCCAACCAAGTCCGCCACCGCGCCCCCTAAGTCCAATGGCAGCAGGACTCTCTCGTCAGGCCGGCGCTTTGCAGCTTCTTAGCGCTAGCTCTGGGGAGAGATCTCATGCGCCTGGCTTTCCGCACCCACACCGTCCTCGCAACGACCCTGGCCCTCGCCGCCCTGGCGGGCTGCTCCGGCGGCTCCTCGGGCAAGGGAGGCAGCGCGTCCACCAGCGCTTCGGCCACCAGCGCGTCGGCCACCTCCAGCTCGAGCTCGACCCCGAGCGCCACCGCCACGGTGACCAGCCTGCGCGCGCCGAGCGCTGCCCTCCTCCAGGGTCAGATCGCCCTCGCCTTTCGCCTGGCGCACCCCCTGGCCGACCCGGCCGACGTGAAGGTCGAGTTCAGCGTGGACGGCGGCCAGAGCTGGAGCGCAGCCAGCCCGGTCTCGAGCACCAGCCAGCTGACCCAGCTCGCCACCGGACCGGCCCCTGGCCTGGAGCACCCCTTCACCTGGGACAGCGCGCAGGACGTGCCTGGCTTCGAGCCCGACGTGCGCGTCGCGGTCGAGGTCAGCGCCAGCGGCAGCCGCCTCGAGACGCCCCCCTTCGCGCTCGACAACCAGCCGCTCAGCACCCACGTCGTCCTGAACCGCGAGCCCTACCTGCAGCTGACGACGCCCAGCACCTCGGTCGTGTCCTGGCGCACGGACACGGCCAGCGAGGGCGTCGTCGAGTACGGCGAGACCCCGCTCCTGGGGCAGAGCGCGCGCAGCGGGCGCAAGGCCGAGCGCCACGACGTCGTGCTCGGCGGCCTGCGCCCCGACACGCGCTACTACTACCGCCTCGTCGAGAGCGGCAAGCCGATCACGCCGCGCTACAGCTTCTACAGCGCGCCGGACCCCACCAGCACCGACTTCAGCTTCGTGGTCGTGGGCGACAGCGGCATGGACAACCCCGAGCAGTTCGCGATCGCCAACCTGATGGCCAAGGAGCAGGACGCGCGCTTCTTCCTCCACACCGGCGACGTGGTCTACCCCGCCGGCGCGCTGGGGGCCGCGGTCGCCGAGTACAACCGGCGCTACTTCAAGCCCTACGCCGAGCTGCTCAAGCGCGTCCCGGGCTTCCCCGTCGTGGGCAACCACGACCTCTACGGCCTCTACGGCGCCCCCTTCAAGCAGGCCTTCGTCCTGCCGAGCAACGGCGGCGGGGCCCTGTTCAGCGAGCTCTTCTATCGCTTCGACTGGGGCGACGCGACCTTCCTGGCCCTCGAGACGAACACGATCTTCCGCCTCGGCAGCGGGCCCCACATGAGCTGGCTCGAGGACGAGCTCAAGACGGCGAAGAAGTGGGTGATCGTCTACATGCACGCCCCGCTCTACTCGGCCGGCAAGCACGGCGACAGCTCGACGCTCCAGTCCAACCTCGAGAGCCTGTTCGAGCACGAGGGCGTCGACCTCGTCCTCGCGGGTCACGACCACGACTACGAGCGCAGCGTTCCGATCAAGCAGTTCAACCAGGACCCGAGCTACGCCGGCCTGGTCCACGTCGTGACGGGCGGCGGCGGCGCGGCCCTGCGCCCGGTCAACCCGACCCCGCGCACGCACCTCGCCCTCTCGGCGCACCACTACCTCAAGGTCACGATCGCCGGCGACGACCTCCACGGCGAGGCGATCGACGTCAACGGCCAGTCGATCGACCGCTTCACGATCCGCGATCAGTGAAGCGGAGGCGGGGGCGCCTCGACGTCGCGATTTAGCAGGAACGCAGGAAGTGAGGAAAGAAGGAAGGCTGCCTCATTCCTCTCTTCCTCTGTTCATGCAAGCGGAGGCGGGGGCGCCTCGACGTCGCGATTTAGCAGGAACACAGGAAGTGAGGAAAGAAGGAAGGCTGCCTCATTCCTCTCTTCCTCTGTTCATGCAAGCGGAGGCGGGGGCGCCTCGACGTCGCGATTTAGCAGGAACACAGGAAGTGAGGAAAGAAGGAAGGCTGCCTCGTTCCTCTCTTCCTCTGTTCATGCTTTCCTGCTAAGTCGCCCCGCCCGAGCGCCCTCGCTCGCCCACGGATCTTCCTAATCGCGGGGAAGCCACTCGAAGCGCTTGGCCCAGGCCTTGGACTTGGCCTGGGGGTCGAGCTCGACCAGCCGCCGCCAGAGGGGCAGGACTCGCTCGCGCTCGTCCGCCGTGGCGAGACCCACGACGAGGTCTCGCAGCGCCTTGCGGGCCTCCCACCTGGCCATGGGGTCGTCGAACCATCCTTCGCGCTCGTGAGCAGCCACGCTCTGCTCGAGCGCCTGGACTCCGGCGGGCGTCCCCAAGCCCTGGGCGCGCCCCAGCGCGCCCAGCAGGAGCGGATGGCCCGGGTACTCCTTCAGCCACTTGCGCACGTACTCGACCCTGGCGGGGGCGGGCACGCTGTAGCTGACGGAGGACGCGAGCCAGGCCTCGTGGCGCGGACCCAGCTCCAGCTCACCGCGCTCGAGGTAGGTCTCGCGCAGGTGGTCGAGCTGGGCGTAGTGGGCGTCTCGCGCGGCGCCCATCCGCTTGTGGTGCTCGCGTTGGTAGACCGCCCAGGGGTCCTGGCCCGTGACGGCCGACTCGAAGTGGTCGCGGTAGACCGGCAGGTCGAGGCGCAGGATCGCGAGCACCAGCGGCTGCGAGAGCCAGGGCACGCGCGGGTCCTTGAGGCGAGTCGGGGGGAACTTCGACACGAAGGCGCGCGCGAGGCGGCCCTCCGCGTAGGGCAGGCGCAGGCCGGCGCCCGCCGCGGCCTCGAGCAGCTCGAGCCAGGCCGGGCGGCTGTGAGGGTCGGGCTCCTCGCCCTCCCACGCGACGACGCGCTCCAGGAGGTGCCTGAGCAGCGTCGTGGCCAGCTCACCCTCGCGGGCGGGTCGCTCGGGGGCCGCCGGCAGGCGCCGCAGCTCGAAGAGCGCCTGACCCTTGGGGTCGCGCCAGGTCTCGGGGCGCGCGAGCGCGACCTCGACCCAAGCCGCCCGCAGCCGCGCCTGCTGCTCGGCGCTCAGCCCGCCGCGGTTCATGCGCGAGAGGGGCCCGCTCGACTCGCCCGCGATCGCTTCGGCCTGCGCGCGGGCGAGCTCCCCGGCCCATGGGTCACCCGGCGAGGCGGCGGCGGCGGGGCGGGCTCCCGGGCTTGGCGTCGGCGCTCCTCCGCTGCGGGCCGCGAAGGCGGCCAGGGCCGCCCCGACCCCGAGCGCGCACAAGACGCAGGCCGCGGGGAGCAGCCAGCGCGGGACTCCTTCGTCCGAGGCGCGGCGCGCCTCGAGGTCCTCGGCCAGAGCGCGTGGCGTGGGATAGCGCCCCGCCGGGTCCTTGGCGAGGGCGCACGAGCATATGTCCGCGAGCCAGCGAGGGACGCTCGCGGGGAGCGGCGGCGGCTGCTCGCCGTTGATCGCCGCGAGGAGCAGCAAGGTCGTCGGCGCCTGGAAGGGCGGGCGCCCCGCCAGGCAGTGGTAGAGGATCGCGCCCAGGCCGTAGACGTCGCTCCGCTCGTCGTAGGCCTCGCCGCGGGCCTGCTCGGGGGACATGTAGTCCGGGGTGCCGATCAGCGCGCCGCTCTGGGTCAGGCGGCTGCGGTCGCTCAGGACGGCGACCCCGAAGTCGGCGAGCTGCGCGCGCCCGTCGCTGAAGAGCACGTTCTGGGGCTTGAGGTCGCGGTGCAGCACCCCCGCCCCGTGGGCGTGTTCGAGCCCGCGCGCGACCTGGGCCACGAGGTCGGCCGCCCCGAGCGGGGGGAGCGGACCCTCCTCGCGCAGGCGCTGGCCGAGGTCCCCCTCCGCGAGGGGCAGAGCGAGCACGTCCACCCCCTCGTGCACGAAGAGCTCGTGGACGGCGAGCACGTGCGGGTGATCGAGGCGCGCGAGCGCCTGCCCTTCCCGGCGCAGCCGCTCGCGCTCCTGCTCGTCGGGAGCCTCGAGGCGCTTGAGCGCGCGCAGGGCGCCGGTCTCGTGCCGCGCGCGCCACACGCTGCCCATGCCGCCCTTTCCGAGGGGCGCCTCCAGCCGGTAGGGGCCGATCCTGTCGCCGGTAGACCAAGGCCGCACGAGGGCACGATAGTCTGGCCAGCGTGATCGAGCAGCAGCGAGAAGACTACGGACCGGTCCAGGCCCTGGTCCTCGGCAAGCGCCTGTTCCGCGTCGCCTCGCCCTACATGCGCGCGCGCGCCTTCGCGGTCGACGGGCTGCTGATCGACGCGGGGCTCCCCGACGCCGGCCGCGAGCTGCTCGCCTTCGCCCGCGAGCAGCAGGTCGAGCGCGCGGCCCTGACGCACCACCACGAGGACCACAGCGGCGGGGCGCAGGCGCTCCAGGACGCCCAGGTCCCCGTGGCGGCCGCGACCGGGACGCGACGCCTCCTGGCCCGCGGCTTCTCGGTGCCCTTCTACCAGCGGCGGGGGTGGGG
>CALDQK010000404.1 GCA_937911525.1 uncultured bacterium | reverse complement strand
GAGCAGGTGGCGAGCCAGCTCGCGGCGAGGGCCGGGCTGGCTGGCCTCGCGCGGGTAGCTGGGCACCGCCTCCTCGACCCCGGCCAGGGCCGCGCGCAGCGCGACCAGCTGCAGCGGGCGCTCGTGGAGCTCGGCCTGCTGGACCTCGTAGAGCAGGGGCACGACCCGAGCCAGCAGCGCGGCGAAGGTCCCGGGCTGGGCGTCGCCGTCCAGGAAGATCAGCTCTGCCAGCTCGCGCCCGTAGACCAGCTCCTCGCCGTCGCTGAGGTTGGCCTCGACCTCCTCGACCAGGCTCAGCAGCTCGCGCTCGTTCTCGACCGCCCCCCACTCGATCGCCTCGCGGGCCTCGGCCAGGGCGACGCGGGTCAGGAGCTCGAGGTCGTCGCCGGGCGCCCCCAGCGGCGGACCCACCTCGTCGCCCAAGGCCGCCAGCGCCGCCGGGTAGCCCAGCTGCGCCGCCGTCTGCAGCGGGCGCAGCTCCAGCTCGCCCTCGCGGAGGCGGGCCCGCAGCCAGGCGGCTTCGGCGCCCACGTCGCCGCTGGCGAGGAAGTCGCGCTCCGAGTCGCGCAGGTCGCTATCCACCGAAGCCCTCCTGGGGGCGGGCCAGGAACTCCTGGATCGTCTCGGCCAGCTTGCGCGGCACGACCTCGCCCAGCTCGTCCAGGCTCGCCTCGCGGATCCCCTTCAGGCTGCCGAAGCGGCGCAGGAGCGCCAGCCGCCGCTTGGGCCCCACTCCGGGGACCTCCTCCAGGCCCGAGCGCAGGGCCGACTTGCGCCGCAGCTCGCGGTGGTAGGTGATCGCGGTCTTGTGGGCCTGGTCGCGCACGCGCGCCAGGAAGCGGCACTCGAGCGAGGCCGGCTCCAGCACGATCGCGGGGCCGCCCTCGGGGCGGTGGATCCGCTCGAACTGCCGCTCGCTCTCGACCTCGCCCTGGCGCTGGGCGCGGGCCTTGGCCAGCCCGACCAGCTCGGTCCGCTCGGGGTCGAGCCCGACCTTGTCGGCCGCGATCAGCGCCCGCTGCAGCTGCGCCGAGCCCCCGTCGATCACGATCAGGTCGGGCAGGTCGCCCTTCTCGATCCCGCTCCGCAGCCGGCGCTCGACGACCTCCTCCATCGCGGCGAAGTCGTCCTGGCCCTCGACGGTGCGCACCTTGTAGGTCCGATAGCCCGCGGGCTCGGGCTCGCCCTCGCGGAAGCGGACCTTGCTCGCGACCGTGAACGCGCCCTGGATCGTGGACACGTCGAAGCACTCCACGGTGCGCGGGATCCGCCGCAGGCGGAGCTTGGCCTGCAGCCCGGCCAGCGTCTCCTCGACCGCGACCCGGCGCGCCTCGCCCGTCTCGAGGATCAGGGCCGCGTTCTTGCTCGCCAGCTCGACCAGCTTGCGGCGGTCGGTGTAGAGGGTCGACTTGACCTCGACCTGGGTCCCGCGCCGCTCGCGCAGGATCTCGAGCAGCAGCGCCTGGTCGGCGACCTCGCAGGGCAGGAGCACCTCGTGGGGGACGTAGCGCTCGGGCGAGTAGAACTGACCCAGGAAGGCGTTCAGCGCCTCGTCGGGGTCCAGCGTCGTCTTGAGCTCGTAGGGGCGCGGCTCGCCGACCTGCCCCTCGCGCACGGGCAGGTGCAGGACCACCACCGCGCCGGCCTCGGCCGCGAGGCCGAACACGTCCTGGTCGCGCGTGCCCTCCTTGCTGATCCGCTGGTCCTCGAGCGTGCGCCGGATCGCCTGGAGCTGGTCCCGGACCCGCCCCGCCTGCTCGTAGCGCAGGCTCTCGGCGTGCTCTTGCATCCGCGCCTCGAGGCGCGGGATCAGGGTCTCGTCCTTGCCCTTGAGGAAGAGGCGCACCTCGGTCACGACCTGCTCGTAGTCCTCCTCGCTGCAGAGCCCCACGCAGGGCGCCAGGCAGCGACCCATTTCGTGCTCGATACAAGGCCGGGTCCGGTTGCGCAGCTCGCGGTTGGAGCAGGTCCGGAGCGGGAACCAGCGCTTGATGTGGCGCAGGGTCTCGCGCACCGAACGCGCCGAGGAGTAGGGCCCGAACACCTCGCCCTTCTTGCGCCGCTTGCGCACCCGGACCAGGCGCGCCAGCGGCCAGTCCTCGTGGGTCGTGAGCTCGATCTGGAGGAAGCTCTTGTCGTCGGTGAGCTTGATGTTCCAGCGCGGCGAGTGGCGCTTGATCAGCGTGTTCTCGAGGAGCAGCGCCTCCTTCTCGTTGTCGGTCGCGACGCAGCTCACGTCGCGCAGGTTCTGGCGCAGGAAGCGATAGAACAGCCGCCCGTCGTCGACCACGTTGAAGTAGCTGCGCACGCGGGCACGCAGGTTCTTGGCCTTGCCCACGTAGACGACCGCGTTGCGCGCGTCGAGGAAGGTGTAGACCCCGGGCCCGGTCGGGAAGAGGGCGACCTTCTCCAGCAGGCGCTCGCGCAGCTCGGGGTCCATGGCGCCCGACTCTAGGACCCCGCTGGGGAACTGCCTACGGCGGCGTCGAGCTGGAAGCGCGAGGTGAACACGGTCGCGAAGCTGAAGCCCGCCACCTGCCAGAACCACACGCTCGTGACCAGGAAGCCGACGCCCAGCGCCAGGAGCCCGAGGAAGGAGAGCGCCAGCGCCAAGAGCGCGATCCCCCACGCCTTCCAGTAGGCGAGCCCGCCCTCGTAGACCCGCCGCAGGGCGCGGAAGGGGTCGAAGATCTCGCGCGGGTCGAAGGCGCGGCAGTAGTGCGACATGTAGCCGGGGATCGCGATCACCGCCAGCGCCCAGAGCACGACCCCCAGCCAGAACGCCGGCCACTGCCTGTGCCAGCCGCCCAGGGACATCAGCAGCACCCCCGGCCAGCCGTAGTAGGCCATGCCCGCGCAGGTGATCGCGCCGTGCTCGAGCAGGTCGAGGGGGTCGCGCCAGGCGGGAAAGGGCGGACGCCCGTGCTGCATGTTGTGCACGAAGCGGATCCGGTGGCCCATGTTCATCAGCCAGCCCACCACGGGCACCAGCAACCAGGCCGCCCCGACCAGCACCTCGCGCCGGCTCTCGGCGCTCTGGAGCGGAAAGCGCAACGAGGTGCGCAGACTGAGCGGGCTGCGCAGGTCGATCGCTTCGGGGGGCTCGGTCACGTGGGCATCAGAGCCGACGCCGCGCCGCGCCGCCAGAGCGGCTAGGCTGGGCGCCATGGGTCAGGGCTCCAGGGGACCGGCGCGCGCGATCGGCCGCTTCCAGCTCTTGGGCGAGCTGGGGCGGGGCGCCTTCGGAGCGGTGTTTCGGGCCTTCGACCCGCAGCACCAGCGCGAGGTGGCGATCAAGGTCCTCCTGCGCGAGAGCCCGCGGGCCAGCGCGCGCTTCCAGCGCGAGATCGAGGCCACCCTCCGCCTGCGCCACCCCAACCTGGTGCCCGTGCTGGAGAGCGGGGTCCACCAGGGTCGGCCCTTCCTGGTCATGGACTACGTCGGCGGCGACACGCTGGCCGCGCTGGTCGAGGGCGGCCGCAGGATCCCCGTCGGGCGCGCGGTCGAGCTGCTGCGCGACGCGGCGCGCGGGGTCCACTACGCCCACGAGCAGGGGATCTTTCACCGCGACCTCAAACCCGACAACGTGCTGATCGACGCCGGCGGCTCGCCGCGCGTGCTCGACTTCGGCCTGGCCTTCCTGCTGAGCGAAGAAGAGCGCTTGAGCATGACCGGCGGGGCCCTGGGCACGCCGACCTATATGGCGCCCGAGCAGGGCGTCGGCGCGCGCCCGACCGCTCAGACCGACGTCTACGGGCTAGGGGCCACGCTCTACTTCGTGCTCGCTGGGCAAGGCCCCTTCGACGACGAGGAGGACCCCTGGCTGGCGGCGCACCGGATCGACCCGCGCCCGCCGAGCGAGCACAACCCCGCGGTGACCCCCGCCCTCGACGCGACCGTGCTGCGCGCCCTGCGCAAGACGCCCGCGGAGCGCCAGCCCAGCGCGGCGGCTTTCGCCGACGAGCTGAGCGCCTTCCTCTCGGGGAGCTCGCTCAGCGCGCCCCCCGCCCGCGCGAGCCGCGCGCGCTGGGCGCCCGCGCTCGCGGTCGGCGGCGGGCTGCTCCTGGCCGGGGGCCTCGGCGCTTGGGCCGCTCTCGCGCCGCAGGCCCCGGAGCAGGCGAAGGCCTCCCCCGCGGCCAGCCCCAGCCCCAGCGCCGTGGCCTACGACTGGAGCCCCTTCCGCGCGGCCCTGGCCGAGGGCAGCGCCACTCAGCTGGCGGAGCTGCTCGCGGCCAGCCCCGAGGGAGCGGAGCGCGAGCAGGCGTCGCGCTGGGTCGAGGCAGTCCAGCGGCTGGAGCGGGCGCGCAACCTGGCCAGCGAGCTGGCGCCGGCCGCCGAGCTCTTCGCCCCCCTCGACGAAGCCCGCGCGCTGGTGGAGGGCTCGCCGGTCCTCGAGCAGCGCTGGGCCCTCGCTCAGCTGCGCGCGGCCCTGCATCGCAACGAGCGCGAGCGCGCCGAGGCGGCCTTGCCGCTGCTCGAGGCCGGTCCCCACGCGCGGGAGGCGCGCTTCCTCCACGGCTTGCTCCTGTTCCGCGGCGCCGACGTCGAGCGGGGCGACAAGATCCTGAGCGGACTTCAGGGAGAGGACCTCTGGGCCTGGCTCGCCGAGGGCTGGATCGCGAGCCGCGCCTTCAAGCACGCCGAAGCGCTGCGCCTGGCTCAGGCGGCCCTGCGCGCCTCGCCCGAGGAGCCTCAGGCGCGTCTGCTGCGGGCCGTCGCCCTCTCGGCAGCTCAGCAGGACGTGGGCCGCGCCTTCGCCGAGCTGGTGGGCGAGGGCGCGAGCCGCGACGACGCCATGGTGTGGGTCCGCTACGCGGTTCACGCCACGACCAGCGGCGACCTGCGCCGCTCGCGCGACTACCTGGCGCGGGCCCAGAGCCTCTGCGCCCCGGGCGCCTGCGCGGGGGTCGAGCGCGTCGAGGGGCTGCTGCTGCTGCTGGAGGGTCAGCACCGAGCGGCGGCCAAGAAGCTCGAGCAGACGATCGAGCGCGACCCGCGCGACGTCGGGGCCTGGATGCTCCTCGGCGTCGCGCGCCACAGCCATGAGGACTACGCGGCGGCCGAGGCCTCCTGGCGCGTGGCCTACAAGCAGGGCCCCCAGCGCTTCGCCGCGGTGCTGGAGACGATCCAGCCCGTCCACCTGCGCCTGCGAATTGCGCGCTGCGTGGGGATCGCGCCGCCCTTCCGCGACGGGCTGCCCGAGATGAAGATCCTGACCCCGGCGAGCCTGGTCGAGGTCGGGATCAGCGCCGAGGCGGCCCCGGCCCTGAGCGAGGCCTTGACCGCGCTGGGTCGCGGGGAGCCCTGGGACCGGATCCGGCCTCACTTCGACGCGGCCGAGGCGGCCGCGCCCAAGGACGGGGGCGTGCTCGGGCACAAGGCCGTGGCCCTCTGCGCGCGAGCTCGCTTCGCGGAGGCCGAGGCGGCCTTCGCGCGCGCGCGCGCGGCGGGTGAGGCCAGCCGGATCCTCGAGCTGCACGCGGCCGAGGCGGTCTGGCGCAGAGGCGAGGGCCGCGGGAACGCCGACGCCAATGAGCGCTTCCGCGCCCTCGCGCAGCTGGAGCCGCCCGACGCCGTCGCGCTGACGGCCCAGGCGCTGGGGGCCTGGGCCACCGGAAAGGCCGAGCGCGCGCGGAAGCTCGCCAGCGCGGCCTGGCGGCAGGTGCCCCTCGCGCTGGCGGCGCAGATCGAGGCGCTGGCCCTGGTGGACCTCCGGCGGGGGGCCGACGCCCTGGCGGTGCTGGACACCGCGACCCGCCACTTCGCCTATTCGCGCGTGTGGCTGCTCCAGACTCGAGCCGACCTGACCCTGGCCCTGGCCGGCCGGGACGAGAAGCTGCGCGACCTGGGGATCGCGCGCGAGCTGGTCGTGAGCTGCGTCGCCCCGGAGCGGGCCCAGCCCTTCCAGCGTTTGCTGGAGCACGTGCTCGAGCTGCCGCGCGAGCACCGCTTCTTCAACTCGGCCGTGATGTGGATGGACGATCTGCTCGCGCGCTGCGGCAAGCACGACCCGGCCGGCTTTCGGCGGGCGCGCGTGCTCTTCGGGCTGATGCTCCTCCGGCGAGGTCACCCTGCCGGGGACGTCCTCCGCCACTGGCAGCGCAGCAGCCCCCAGTCGGTCCGCCCGACCGTGCCCAAGCGCTATCAGCAGATCTTCGCGCGCACCTACGGCGCGCCGCCGGACCTGGAGTCGATCGCGCCTCAGGCGCCGGCGGAGCAGAAGGCGCCAGCGGAGAAGCGTTGAGCGCCTAGGCGGCGGTCGCGGAGCGCGTCAACTCGGGGTTGAGCCTGACGACCTCGGCCTCCTTGCGGGGCTTGAGCAGCATGGCGTGCAGGATCGTCTTGGCGCCGAAGAACATGCCCTGGACCGTGATCGGCTCTGCGCGGCGGCGGTGCTCCTCGTCGCTCAGGAGCTCGCGCTTGAGCGCGGGCAGGTGATACCAGGGGACCCGGGCGAAGAGGTGGTGCTCGAGGTGCTGGCCCGAGTTGAGCGGGTAGATGAAGAAGTTGGCCACGGGGCCGAACTCGTGCTCCCAGGTGCGGTCGTATTCGCTCGGGCCCTCCTCGCCGTTGTGCTCGCCGTAGCCGTGCCACTTGGCGATCAGGACCGTGAAGGTCGCGTAGGGGAGGAGCCAGAACAGGAGGATGTCGGCCCAGAAGCCGAAGTAGATCGAGGCACCCACGATCGGGCCGAGGACCACGAGGTTCAGCGCCATGTCGCGCGGCTTGGGGGTCAGCTTGCGCTCGGCCGTGAAGGCGAGCAGGAACTTCACGTAGCGGAAGAAGTTCAGGAAGAACAGGTCGGCCAGGAACATCAGCGCCAGGCGGCCCGCGCTGCGCGGCTGGTAGTCGTAGTTCATGGCCTCATACATGGCCACCTCGGGGTCCTTGCCGCGGACGCCGGTGTCCTTGTGGTGAGCCAGGTGGAAGGCGCGGTAGAAGCGGGTCAGGGTCCCGAAGGGGATCGCGCAGAACACGTCGCTGACCAGCTCGTTGACCCGCCGCTGGGGGTGGAGCAGGCCGTGGGCGCCCTCGTGCATGAGGATCATCAGGTGGTGCTGGAGGCCGGCGATCACGATCATCGCCGGCAGCGCCAGCCAGTAGCCCGAGAGCCGGCCGCCGGCGAGGGCCAGGCCCACCACGAGCGCGTAGATCAGCACGCAGGTCGCGATCGACTTCCAGGAGCTGACCTGAGTCAGGGCCCGCATGACCTCGCGATCGACCGTGGGTCGGAATGCCGTCTGATCCATCTTCCGCTCTCCTCGCTCGTCCTAGGGCAAGCTCAGTGCCGGCCTTAAGTCCATTATTTCAAGTTGGATCGACGGTGAAGACTCAACGAGTGAGGCGGAAATGTGCAGGCCAGCGGGACGGAAACGGGCCATTGGCGAGGCGAATGGGTGATCGGAGCTCGAACTGAGGCGAAAGAGGGAGACCGTCAGCAACCATATGCGCGCTATGGAGTTAGGGCAGCGCCGGACAAGGCACAGAGCCTGGGGGCGCTGGCTCGCCGCTGCCGGCGACGGCTAGGATCCCGGTCATGGCTCCGCGCTTCCCGACCGACCTCCGCGACGAAGATCAGCCCCTCCTCGGCCAGCTCGCCGAGGTGCCCCTCCGCCCGACCTTCATCATGGGCCTGCACCGCTCGGGCACGACCTGGCTCTACGAGAGCCTGGCCCGCGTGTTCGGCTTCGCCTCGGTCACCCTGCACGAGGTGTTCTGCTTCCCCCGCCTGCTGGCCCGCCACGCCGCGGGGCGCAGCCAGGAAGACCAGCGGCTGATCGACGAGCACTTTCGCGCCCGGGGCATGGACACGCGCGGGATCGACGGGATCAGCCTCTCGCACGCCATGGTCGAGGAGTACGGCTGGATCCTGCAGCGCTACGCCGGCGACCTGAAGGTCAGCCCCAAGACCAAGCCGGTCCTCGACCAGCTGATCCGCAAGGTGCAGCACATGCACCCCGAAGCCCCGGGTGTCCTGCTCAAGAACCCCTGGGACACCAGCAACGCCGCCCGGATCGCGGAGCTCTACCCCGACGCGAACTTCGTGTTCATCGCGCGCGATCCCCTGCGCGTGATCCAGTCGCTCTACAAGAACTCGCTGATCTTCGGCGGCGGCGACGTCTACTTCCTGTTCCTGCTCATGCAGGGCTTCCCCCTCGGCCGAACCGTGATCCGCTGCCAGCGCATGCTCTATCGGCTGGTCGGCGAAGAGCGCTACTCGAAGATCATCACCCGCTACCTCCAGGACGACGTGGCGCGCGAGCTGGCGGGCTACCGCGACTCCTTCGCCGCGCTCCCCGCCCTGCGCAAGGTCGAGGTCACCTACTCCGAGCTCGCGGGCGACCCGCAGGCGACCCTGCGCCGCCTGGGCGTGTTCCTCGGCCTCGAGCCCGACCCCGACGCCCTGGCCGCCGTCACGCCCCGAGTCCGCTCGGCCGGCGCGCTGCACCCGCAGATCGAGCGGATCGCGGCCGGCTTCCGCGCGCGCCTCGAGCGCGAGGGGCTGTGGCGCACGGACGTCTGAGCGCCCCCCCCTTTGACAGCGACCCCTCGCGCTGCGACAACCGCAGGTCATGGCACCCGAGCTACCTCGACCCGAGGGCTGAAGCCCGAGCTGATCTCCCGACGGAGTCTCCGTCAGGTCTGCTCGCTTCGTCTCCACCCTCGGAGGTCCCGTGCCCACGCGTGTGCCCGCGCTCCTCGTCCTCGCCTGCCTGCCCCTCGCTCCTGGCTTCGCTCAAGAGCTCGAGCCCGATCCGCTCGCTCCCGCCCCGGCCCAGGAGTCCCCACCTCCCGCCGTCGAGCAGGCCGAGCCTCCCGCAGAGGCGCCCTCGCCACCACCCAAGGACGAGGAGCCTAGCCCCTGGCGTCTGAGCGAGGCAGCCGGGTTGCCCGACTGGCTGCACATTGGCGGCACTCACCGCACCCGCTACGAATACCTCTGGAATCAGTTCCGCCGTGGATCGCCCGGGAACGGCCGCGGGCTCTCGCTGCGGACCACGATCCTGCTCGAGCTACGTTTTCAACCGCTGCGGATCGGCGCCGAGCTGCTGGACTCGCGCGCCTACTTCCTCGACGACGACACGCCGGTCAACACGGGGATCGTCAACCCGCTCGAGCTCCTCCAGGCCTACGTCGCGCTCGACCTCGACCAGGAGCTCGGCGACGCGGGCAAGCTGACCCTGCGGGCGGGGCGCCTGACCTTCGACATTGGCAGCCGCCGACTCGTGGCGCGCAACCGCTTCCGCAACACGATCAACGCCTTCACGGGGATCCACGGCGAGTACGAGCGCGGCGGCCACTCGCTGCAGGCCTTCTTCGTGCTCCCGATCCAGCGCCGCCCCTTCGACCGCGACTCCCTCGAGGACAACGACGTCCACTTCGACCGCGAGCACCTAGACAACCACTTCTGGGGCCTGGTCTACACCTCGGCGCCCCTCTCGCCCGCCGAGCTCCTGGTCGAGGCCTACCTGTTCGGGCTCAACGAAGACGATCGCTCCGAGCGCGCCACCCGAGACCGCGAGCTCTACACCACGGGCTTTCGGCTGCGCCGCAAGAAGGCCAAGGGGGAGCTCGATTTCCAGCTCGAGGCCGTGCTCCAGTTCGGAAGGAGCTCGCTCAGCTCGGCCGCTGGCGCCCGACGCCTGGACCACTTCGCCTACTTCGCCCACGCCACCCTGGGCTACACCTTCGCCGCCCCCATGCAGCCGCGCCTCGCGCTCCAAGGTGACTACGCCAGCGGAGACACCAACCCAAACGACGGCGACAACGGCCGCTTCGACACGCTCTTCGGCGCGCGCCGCTTCGAGTTCGGCCCGACCGGCTTCTTCGGCGCCTTCGCGCGCAGCAACATCCAGAGCCTGGGCCTGCGGCTCGAGCTGAAGCCCCTGCCCAAGGTCAGCGCGCACATTGCCTATCGGCCCTTCTGGCTGGCCCGCAAGAAGGACGCCTGGACGACCAGCCGGGTCCAGGACCCCGCGGGCCGCTCGGGGCGCTTCATTGGGCACCAGATCGAGGCGCGCGTGCGCTGGGACCTGATCCCCGACAACGTGCGCCTCGAGGGCGGCTTCGCCCTCCTCGCCCGCGGCGAGTTCGCCCGCGAGGCGCCCAACGCCAACGCAGGTGAACCCCTCGTCGTCTACAGCCAACTGATCCTGAAGTTCTAAGGAGGCCTCGTGAGCGACCCCCTTCCCTGGGAGCGAGGCCCCCAGCCCGCGCCCCGCGAGCCTGGCCTGAGCGTCGACCTGCGCCGCTGCATTGGCTGCCACGCCTGCTCGATCGCCTGCAAGACCGCGCACGAGCTGCCGCTGGGCGAGTTCCGCCTGCGCGTGCGCTGGCTGCCGCGCCCCGGCGGGAATCAGCTGGCCTTCGTGCCCCTCTTCGCGGAGAGCTGCGACCTCGGCGCTGCGGCCCGCGCCCACGGGCTGGCGCCGGAGTGCGTGCGCGCCTGCCCGACCGAGGCCCTCCGCTACGGGGAGCGCGCCGAGGAGGACTCGCCCCTGCGCCGCTTCGAGGCCGCCGAGCAGGCTCAGCCCTTCGGCGGTAAGGCCGCGACCCACGCCGCGATCACCTACGTCGGCCTCGAGCCCTGGATCCCAGGAGCCGTCGGGAAGGGCGTTCCCCTCGACCCGAGCGACCCCGACCCGATCTACGAGCAAGGAGGCGCGTCGTGAGCGACCTCGACCGGCGCGACTTCCTCCGCCTGGCGAGCGGCCTGGCCGCGGGCCTGGCCACCGGCGGCCTGAGCGGCTGCACGAGCCCCAGCGCGAGCCCCGACGGGCAGGAGCCGCGCGAGCAGCGTGGGCGCGGCGGCGGGATCGACTACGCGCGCGCCAAGGCCACGCCCACGATCTGCTTCGGCTGCACGACCCACTGCGGGGTGATCGGCTGGGTCCAGGACGAGCGGGTGCGCCTGATCGAGGGCAACCCCCTCGACCCCAACACCCTGGGCACGGTGTGCTCCAAGGCCAACGGCATGGTCAGCTACACCTACGACCCCGAGCGGATCCTCTACCCGCTCCTGCGGGTCGGGAAGCGCGGCGAGGGGCGCTGGAAGCGGATCTCCTGGGAGGAGGCCTACGAGCGAATCGCGGCGCGGCTGCGGCCGATCCGCCAGTCGGGGCATCCCGAGCGCTTCGTGTTCCACTACGGCCGCGACAAGACCAAGGGCTTCACCTCGCGCTTCACCAACGCCTTCGGGACGCCCAACCGACTCAACCGGCGCTCGATCTGCAGCAGCAACCGGCGCGTGCCCTTGATGAGCTTCTACGGGCGCGAGTTCGAGTGGGAATCGCAGGACCTCGAGCGCACCCGCTACGTGATCAACTTCGGCGCCAACCCCATGGAGGCCCACCAGGGCGGGCTCTACCTGGTCCGGCGCCTGATGGACGCCAAGGTCGAGCGGGGCGCCAAGCTGGTGACCTTCGAGGTCCGCCCCTCGGCCACGGCCTCGATCAGCGACGAGTTCCACACGGTGCGCCCCGCGAGCGACGGCGCGATCGCGCTGGCCATGGCGCGCACGATCATTGACGAGGGGCTGGCCGACGGGGCCTTCTGGGAGCGCTGGGCCAACGTGCCCCTGGCCGAGGTCCGCGCCGAGCTCGAGCCCTTCACGCCGGCCTTCGCCGAGGCGGAGAGCGGCGTGCCGGCCGCCGAGATCACCCGGATCGCGCGCGAGTTCGCCGCCGCGGCGCCGGCCTGCACCACGATCTCCAACCGCGGCTCGGCCAAGCACTACAACGGCGTCCAGGCCGACCGCGCGATCCGGATGCTGGACGTGCTGGTGGGCAACGTCGGCCGCCCGGGGGGCTTCTGCCTCTCGACCCTGCGCATGTGGAAGGAGCGCTACGGCCAGTGGGGCCTGCCCACGATCGACCAGCCCGCCCCGCGCCCCAAGGGGCCCCGCCCGGTCCTGCGCGGCTCGAAGCACTTCGCGGAGCTGCCGCAGGAGGTCCAGGAGCGGGTCGCGGGCTTCCCGCCCGAGTGGCAGCAGAAGTATCACGGAGAGCTAGCGACGCCGAGTGAATACCCGCTCTCGTGGCACTACTACAACATGCGCGTCGGCCAGCTCGTCTACCCCTACATTCGCGAGGGGCGGGCCAAGGTCGAGGCCTACTTCAGCTACACCCTGGGAGCGGCCTACGGTTACCCCGAGGCCAAGGTCGCGCGCGAAGTCCTCGCGGACGAGTCGCTGATCCCCTTCCACGTCGCGATCGATATCGCCTACAGCGAGCAGGCGGCCCTGGCTGACATCATCCTGCCCGAGGCCACGAGCCTCGAGCGCTGGGACGCGCACTCGACCAACAGCTACGGGCTGCGCCCCTACACGGGGATCCGTCAGCCCCTGGTCGAGCCCCTCGGCGAGGCGCGCCCGATCCAGATCATCCTGCGCGACCTGGCCCGCAAGATCGGCGGCGGCATGGAGCGCTACTTCGACTTCGAGGAGGTCGAGGACTACTACCGCGAGTGGTACAGCCAGGTCCCCCTCTCCTGGGAGGAGCTCAAGCGGCGCGGGATCTGGTTCGACCCCGAGCGGCCCCTCGACCACGAGCTCTACGAGCGCGAGGTGCCCGCCGCCGAGCTCGAGGGGAGCGAGACCGACCCCGAGACCGGCGTGATCTACGCGACCAAGGGCGGCAAGCGACGCGCGATCGGGATCCGCCAGGGGGGCAAGGCCGTGCGCGGCTTCCCGACCCCGAGCCGGCGGATCCAGGTCAAGGACGAGGTCTTCGCGCGGGCGGCCAAGCACACGGGCCTGCCCCTCGACGACGTCAACGCCGCCGTGCTGCCGACCTACCAGCGCGTGCCCGAGCACCGCGAGCTGGCGGAGGACCAGCTGGTGCTGACGACCTTCAAGTGGAACGTGCACACCCAGGGCCGCTCCAGCGGCTGGCGCTATCACAGCGAGGTGGTCCACACCAACCAGGCCTTCCTCAACCCCGCGACGGCGGCGCGCTTCGGCCTCAGCGACGGGGACGAGGTCGAGCTGACCGTGCTGCGGCCCAAGCAGCGGACCTACCGCGCGGGGGAGGCGGAGCCGGTCGGGGTGTTCCGCAACCGGGTCAAGCTGCTCGAGGGCGTCAGCCCTTGGGTGATCGCCTGCTCGCACCACGGCGGCCACTGGGAGCAGGGCGCGGTGGCGCGCGCGGACACCGAGCGCGCCTCGCCCGGGCAGGCGGGCTTCAGCGAGGAGCTCGCGGACCCCGCCCTGCGCGAGACCCTCTGGTGGGCCAAGTCCAAGGGCGGCTCCGGCAACGGCGTCCCGCTCAACGACCACCTCCCGATCAACCCGACCCCGCTGGTCGGCGGCCAGAGCTGGTTCGACAACGTCGTCCGGGTGCGGAAGGTCTAGCCATGCAGCTGCCTGCGACCGAGCTGGCCCTGGTCTACCGCCTCTGCGGGCGCCTGCTCCTGCGCGAAGTCGACGCGCCGGCGCTGGAGCTGCTCCGCCAGCCTCCCGTGCGCGCCACGCTGGAGCGCGCCGCGCCGGGGGCGGCCGCGGCCCTGGACGCCTGGGACGACGAAGCCCAGCGCGAGGAGTTCACGCGCCTGTTCCTGCTGCCGGAGGGCGTCTCCCCGCGCGCCAGCGCCTGGCTCCCGCGCGAGCGGGACACCTTGGGCGCGGGCGTCGCCCGCGTCTCGGAGGCCCTCCTCGCCGAGCTCGGCCGGTCGCCGGACCAGCTCCCGGGAGTGGGCCGCCTCCCGCGCGACCACGGCGCGCTGCTGCTCGAGCTGGCGGCCCTGGCCCTCGAGCGGGACCCCCGCCGGGGAGCTAGCTTCGTCAAGGAGTCTCTCGCTCCCTGGCTGGGCGTCTGCGGGCGCGAGCTGGAGAGGACGAGCCGCTCCCCGCTCTACCGCGCTCTGGGAGTGCTCCTCGCCACGCTCCACCCTCGCCCGCTCCCCCTCTGCCCGGAGGCTTCATGACTCGCCTACCGCTCCTGGTCCTCGCGCTCTGGCTGGCCGGCTGCGCGAGCGATACGCCCCCGGAGGGGCCCGCCGCCGCGGAAGAGTCGGCCGCGGCTCCGCAGCGCGAGCAGCGGCGCTTCGAGATCGAATACCGCGTCCAGCTGGAGGCGCCGGCGGGTCAGCAGACACGGCTCTGGATCCCACTGCCGAGGGACGACGACCATCAGCGGATCACCAACCTGAAGGTCGTCGCGGCCTGGCCGCAGCGGGCCGGCGAGGACACGCGCGGAAACCGAATCCTCTATCTGGAGGGCGAGGGCGCGGGGCAGCCCGTCGAGGTCTCCGTGCGCTACACCGTGTTCCGCCAGGCGCGGCGCGTCGACCTCTCGAGGCGGGCAAGCGACGAGCGCCTCAGCGATCCGGCGCCCTACCTACGCGGCTCCAAGCTGCTCGTGGTCGACGAGGAGATCCGCGCCGTCCACGCGAAGGTCACGCCCGCGGGCGCCGACCCGCTCGCCAAGGCGCGCGCCTACTACGACCACGTGCGCGAGCACATGAGCTACGACAAGTCGGGCGAGGGCTGGGGCCGCGGGGACAGCGTCTACGCCTGCGAGGTGGGCAAGGGCAACTGCACCGACTTCCACAGCTACTTTCAGGCCCTATGCCTGGTCGAAGGGATCCCGACCCGCTTCGCGATCGGGCTCTACGGCGCCTACGAGCCGCGGAGCGAGCCCTACACCACGGGCGGCTACCACTGCTGGGCCGAGTTCTTCGTCGACGGGCGGGGCTGGATCCCGGTGGACATTTCGGAGGCCGACAAGCACCCCGAGCGGGCGGAGCAGTTCTTCGGCGGGCACAGCGCCAACCGGGTGACCCTCAGTCGCGGCCGGGACATCACGTTGGAGCCGGCCCAGGCGGGGCCGCCCCTGAACTACTTCGTGAACCCCTACGCGGAGGCGGGGGGCAAGCCGCTGGCGGCCAGCAAGACGGTTACCTGGACCGACCTCGCCCCTTGAGCGACGCGCTGCTGAGCCTGGTGCGGCGGGTGCTGCCCGCCGCGAGCGCGGCGCGGGAAGCGCCCCTGACCGGCGGCGTCTCGGCGAGCGTGACCCGGGTCGAGGTCGAGCTGCCCAGCGGCGAGACGCGTCAGCTGGTCCGGCGCTCGCTCGGACCGGCCGAGGAGCGAGCCGGGATCGGAATCGCGGCGGAGTTCGAGCTGCAGCGCGCCCTGCGCGCGACTGGCTTGCCCGTGCCCGAACCGCTCTGCCTCGACGACTCGCGCGAGCGCTTCCCGGACCCGGTGCTGCTGATGGAGTTCGTGGCCGGCGAGCTCGCGACCGAACTGGGTCCCGGCGCCGTCGAGCCCATGGCTCGCTTCCTGCGCCGGCTGCACTCCTTGGATCCCGAGGGGTTCGAGCTGCCCGCGCGCGAAGACCCGCGGGCCGGCGCGCTGGCCTACCTCCCCGGCGCCTCGTCCGCCCTGCGCGAGGCGCTCGCGGGCTTCCGCTGGACCCCCGCGCGCGTCGTCCTGCACGGCGACTTCTGGCCGGGAAACGTGCTCATGGCGGGGGGCCAGATCGCGGCGGTGATCGACTGGGAGGACGCAGCCCTGGGCGACCCGCTCTCGGACCTGGCCTGCGCGCGCCTCGAGCTGCGCTGCGCCTTCGGGCCCGCGGCCGCCGACGCGTTCAGCCAGAGCTACCTGGACGGGCGAAGCGTCGACCCGCGCGCGCTGGCGCTGTGGGAGCTCTACGTCTCGGCGGCCGCGCTCCCGGCCATGGGCGCATGGGGGCTCGAGCCCCAAGAGCTGGAGGCGCGCCGCGCGACGACGAGCGCCTTCCTGCGCCGAGCCGCCGGCGCCCTCGCCGGAGCCGGCGCCGACCCGGGCGACCCAGCGCTCCCTTAGCCATCCCGCTCTTCGAGCAACCCGTCGGCGAACTCGTCCGCCGCCTCGTCGTCGTCGAAGCAGGTCACCTCGCGCTCGGCGGCGCGACCGGCGAGGTCGAGGACCACGGTCAGGTCCTCGCCGTCGTCGAGGAGGACCTCGGCCCGCCAGAAGTAGCGCTCGTCGTCCTCCTCCAGCTCGAGGCGTCGGATCGACTCGGCGCCCTGGCCGGCGGCCGCGAGGGCGGCCGCGACCACGGCGTCGAAGTCGAGCCCGAGCGGAGAGCGGCCGTCCCACTCCAGCCGCGGGTCCTCGAGGAACCAGGCGTGGACCTCGGACTCGGCCTCGTCGCGCATCACGGACTCGAGGGTGATCAGCTGGCGGGCCACGGGCTCGTTCCTAGCGGCGCGTCTTGCGCTTGCGCCGCAGGGCGCGCCACCAGAGCACGCGGCTGAGGCGGATCTTCTGCGGCCCCTTGGGGAAGAGGAAGGTCAGCCACAGGCCGCCGCCGAACAGGAGCGCGCCGACCAAGGCCAGGAAGGGCAGGGCCGGCAGGCCGAAGATGTGGCGGTCGTGCAGCGCCTGGGCGCTGGTCATGGCCCCGACCAGGATGAAGCTGGCGGTCACGATCGCGAGGCTGACCCGCATCCCGGCCATGCGCCCGGTCTGAGCCAGCGCGTCGACGGCTTCGCCCTTGACCCCGACCTGGAAGCGGCCCGTGCTGACGTCGTTGAGCAGCTGCTCGAGCTGACCCGGGACCTCGTTGACGAAGGTCTGCAGGCCCAGGACCAGGGCCATCACCTCGGGCCCGGCCCGGCTGAAGTCCAGCCGCTGCATGACCAGGCGCTGGACGTAGGGGTAGATCACCTGCTGGAAGTCGAGGTCGGGGAAGAGCTCGCGCACGATCCCTTCCAGGGTCGCCGTGGCGCGGGCCAGGACCGCGAAGTCGGGCGGGAGCTTGATCCGGTGCCGGCGCACGACCTCGATCGAGTCGGTGATCACCGAGGCCGAGTCGAGCTCCTCCAGCTCGACGCCTACGTAGCGGTCCATGAGGGTCCGGATGTCTCGCTCGTAGGCCAGGCGGTCGAAGCCGGGCGGGGGCTCGCCGACCTTGAGCGTGAGCCGCGCCAAAGTCGAGGGGCTCTTGAGCGCGATCGCGGTCAGCCAGTGGAGCAGGATATCCTGCTGCTCGGGCGTAATGTGACCCCACAGGCCGTGGTCGATCATGCCCAGGCGCCCGTCGGCGAGCAGGAGCACGTTGCCGGGGTGCGGGTCGCCGTGGAACCAGCCGTCCTCGAACACCTGCTTGAAGGCGGTCTCGACGAGGCGGTTCAGCAGGGCCGGCTTGTCGTAGCGCGGGTCGTCCTTGGCGTCCGTGATCTTGACCGCGTCCAGGAAGGTCATGGTCAGCACGCGCGAGGTGCTCAGCTCGGCGAAGGCCTCAGGGACCTCCAGCAGCTCGGGGCGGGTCGAGAAGCTCTTGCGCGCCCGCTCGAGGTTCTTGCGCTCGTTGACGAAGTCGAGCTCCTCGAACACCGCGGCCTCGAACTGCTCGATGATCGCGGTCGGCGTGTAGGCCGAGACCTCCTCGATCGTGCCCTCGAGCAGGCGCGCCAGCCAATAGAGCAGGCTCAGGTCGGCCGCCATGATCTCGCGGATCCGCGGCCGCTGGATCTTGCACACCACCTCGAAGGGCTCGCCGTCGCGCTCGATCGTGGCCCGGTGGACCTGCGCGATCGAGGCCGTGGCCAGGGGCTCGTCGCTGAAGCTGAGGAAGAGCTCGCTGATCGGCTTGCCCAGCTCCGCCTCGACGACCTCGCGCGCCGTCTGCCCGGGCAGCGGCTCGGCGTCGTCCTGGAGCCGCTTGAGCGCGTCCGCGAAGTCCTGGGGGACGATGTCCGCCCGGGTGCTGAGGATCTGCCCCGCCTTGACGAAGGTCGGCCCCAGCTCCTCCAGCGCGTGGCAGAAGCGCTCGGCGCGCGGCAGCTCGCGCAGCTCGTCGCGGACGCCGCCCTCGACCTGGACCTGCTCCAGGACCGGCTTGCTGAAGATCGCCCCGAACCCGTGCGAGACGAGGGTCTGCACGATCTCGGCGGCCCGAGTCAGGTCCTTGAGCGGCGTAAGGCGTGCCGACTGGCTGGTCACCCGGCGAGTCTAGCTCTTTTGCTGCGCGGCGCGCCTCAGCGCTCGTTGAAGCCCTTGCCCGCGAAGATCTTCTCGGCGCAGCGCTCGGCGCGCTTGGCGCGGGTGGCGCTCTGCTTGGCGCCCGAGACGTGCAGGATGTAGCTCCGCCGCCGGCCAGGCGTCAGGGCGGCGAAGGCGGCGGCCAGCTCCTCATCCGCGTCGAGCGCGGCCTGGAGCTCCTCGGGCATGGGCTCCTTGGGCTTGCCCTCCACCTGCTTGCCCTGGCGCTCGGCATCGATCGCGGCGGCGAGCAGCGCGTGGGTCGCCTCGCGGTGCTCCTCGAGGTCCTCCAGCGAGACGAACTCGAGGTAGCGCGCGTGGCGCGAGTTGGGGCCCGGCTTCACGAGCAGGCCCTCGGGGTCGGGCAGGATCGCGCCCTTGAAGAAGCTCAGCACGGCCGCGTCCTTGAGCGCCGAGAGCATGACCACGTTCTTGCCGCCCAGCGTGTAGCAGGGCGAGCCCCACTTCATGACCTCGCTCAGCTCGGTCTCGACGAGCAGCCCGCGCAGAGCCACGAGCACCTCGGACCAGGCGTGGACCTTGCACTCGGGGGTCTGGAAGAGCTCGCAGCGGCCGCAGCCTTCGGCGAGGTAGGACTCGACGCTGGTGTTGTTGGGCGGCACGCCGCGCCTACTCGCCGAAGGTGATCCCGACCGAGCGGGCCGCGTGCACGAAGGGACCCTGGGGGTCGACGCGGTGCTGGTGCTGCTCGACCACGTCGGCGATCGCGACCGTCGTCACCTGATTGTTCTTG
Organism: uncultured bacterium; assembly: GCA_937911525.1. Taxonomy (GTDB): domain Bacteria; phylum Planctomycetota; class J058; order J058; family J058; genus NORP233. The sequence goes on along the minus strand of CALDQK010000404.1, from coordinate 6,272 downwards.
AGGGCGACCATTTGGCCGAACTTGCCCGCCTCGACGGCCTCGACCGCGGCCACGCCGTAGCGGGTGCCGAGGATCCGGTCGAACTGGACCGGCGAGCCGCCGCGCTGGAGGTGACCCAGGATCGTGAAGCGCACGTCGAGCTCGAGGTGCGGCTCGAGCCCCGCGGCCAGGCGCTGGGCGGCGCCGAAATACTTGGGCATCTCGCCCAGCTCGTTCTCGCCGTAGCTGGCCTCGCCGCCGGCGGGCATGGCGCCCTCCGCGACGACGATGATCGAGTGCGGATGGCCGTTGCGGCGCCGCTCCTTCACCTTCTCGACCACCGGGCCGATCTTGTAGGGGATCTCGGGGATCAGGCAGGCGTGGGCCGAGCCGGCGATCGCGGCGTGCAGCGCGATGTGCCCCGCGTCGCGGCCCATGACCTCGAGGATCATTACGCGGTCGTGGCTCTCGGCCGTGTCCTGCAGGCGGTCGATGGCCTCGGTCGCGCACTGGACCGCCGTCGCGAAGCCGAAGGTCGTGTCGGTCGCGGCCACGTCCTGGTCGATCGTCTTGGGGACGCCGACCACGTTCATGCCCATGTTCCCGAACTTGTTGGCGATCCGCATGCTGCCGTCGCCGCCGATCGAGATCAGCGCGTCGAGCCCGAGCGAGTTGAAGTTGTCGACGGTCTGCTGGCTGACGTCGGTCGAGACCGGCTTGCCGTCCACCTCGACCACGAAGTTCCAGGGGTCGCTCTTGTTGCTCGTGCCCAGGATCGTGCCGCCCTGGCCGAGGATGTCCTCGACGTGGTCGGGGGTCAGCCAACGGTTGCCGTGCGGCGAGCGGTAGTCGAGGTCGACCAGCCCGTGGGTCGCGTCCTCGATCCCGAACACCTCCCAGCCGCGAGCGTGGGCGCTGAGCACCACCGCGCGGATCACCGCGTTCAGGCCTGGGCAGTCGCCGCCCCCGGTCATGACCCCGATCTTCATGGCTCCTCCTTCGTGGGCGGCGATCTTCACCCACGCGGCGGGAGCGCGCTACCAGTTGGCGAGGGCCGCCTTTACAGCCCGCCGCGTCGCGGGCCGCGAGCAGATCCCGGCCACGCTCAGGTTCTCGGGCGCGAACACGGTCGAGGCCAGCTCGGCGATCGCCTCGGCCGAGACCGCGCCCTCGGCGGCGCGGGCGCGGATCGGGTCGGGGTCGAGGTCATAGAGCAGCCGCCGGGCGGCCCACTCGGCCTGGTTGCGCGCGTCGTCCCGCTCGAGGCGCTCGCGGTGGCCGCGGCGCAGGGCCGCGCGCTCGAGCTCGGCGCCCCCGACGCCCTCGGTCAGGCCCGCCAGCAAGCTGCGCAGGGTCTCGAGCGCCTCCCCCACCTTGCGGTGCGCCACGGCCAGCTCGAGGGCCACCAGCCCGCCGTCGGGGAGGGCGACCAGCTCGGCGCGCGCGTTGTAGGCCAGGCCAGCGTCGACGAGCTCGCGCGGGAGGCGGCTGGTCGGGCCGCCGTCGAGGAGGTCGACCAGCACGCAGAGCGCCGGGAAGGCGGGGTCGCGCTCGCCCGGCGCGCGGAAGCAGAGCCGGAGCTCGGTCTGGGGACCCTCGGCCCGGTGAAAGGTCGTGCGCGGGCCGCTGGCCGGCGGGAGCGGGGGCTGGAGCGGCAAGGCGTCGCCCGCGGGGAGCGCCGCGAGGGGCGCGAGCTGCTCCGCGGCCTCGCCGGGCTCGAGGGGACCGGCCACGGCGAGGGCCACGTTCTCACGCTGGACCAGGCGCTCGCGCCAGCGATGCAGGTCGGCCGGGGTGACGGACTCGATCGTGCTCTTGCGGCCCAGGATCGAGCGCGAGAGCGGGTGACCGGCGAAGGCCAGGCCCATGGCCAGGTCCTCGAGGTCCGCCGGGTGGCCCTCGGCGTCGACCCGCTCCAGGCGCTCCTCGAGGATCAGCGCGCGCTCGGCCTCGATCTCGCTGAAGGTCGGCCGGAGGAGCACGTCGGCCAGCAGCTCCGCGCCCTCGCGCAGGCGGGCCGGGTCGAGCTCGAGCACCAGCGTGATCGCGTCCTCGCTGGTGTAGGCCTCGGGCTCGCTGCCGACGCGCTCGAAGGCCTCCATCAGCTCGGGCAGGCCGGCGCGCTCGCCCGCGCCGCGGAAGATCATGTGCTCGAGGAAGTGCGTCAGGCCCGCCTCCTCGCGCTCCTCGTAGCGGGAGCCGCCGCGGAGGGCGATCGCGAGGGTGGCCGTGTGGAGGTGGGGCAGGGGCAGCACGGCGTGCCGCGGCAGTTGGCTCATGGGAGCCGATCTTGCACCAAGCGGAGGCTCCGTTGCACCACCGAGTACGCGCTGACGTCGACCTCGCTGGTGACGAACTTGGCGTGGTCGGCGAACACCCGCCAGCGGAGCAGGACCCGCCCCGCCGCGTAGTGGTCGACGTTGGTCGAGTGGACCGCGATCCACACCGTCCCGTAGATCACCTCTTGGCGGGGGAAGAGCGGGCCAGGGTGATAGAAGAAGAAGGTCACGTTCCCCGGGCTCTGGGTGATCGTGCCGTCCTGCTCCTGGAGGGTCCGGCGCCGGCAGGCGCTGTTGACCGCGAAGCGGGGCAGGGTCACCTCGAGGCCGACGTGCTCGGCGAGGACGCCGCCCTGATTGCGGAGGCGGGTCCGCAGGCGGAGCAGCACGCAGGGGCCGCGGGGGTCGTCCTCGCTCAGCTCGGGCTGGCCGTAGGGGTCGACCGAGGCCACGGCCACGTCGGGGTCGTGGCGGCGCTGGAGGATGTCGAGCACGTGGCGGTGTGACATGGGCCGCGACTTGCCCGCGATCCGCAGGTAGTAGCGCCGGTCGCGAGCCTGGTGCGGCGCGTCCTCCGAGTCGGGCAGGTCGAGCACGTAGATCGCGTGGTCGGGGAGGATCTCGCTCTCGCCGCGGCGCGGGCGGATCTCGTGCACGTCGAAGCTGGTCAGGGGCGGATCGACGGTGCCGGGGAGGACGTCCTCGAGCCACTCGCGCGTGCCGTTGTGGCGCAGGTCGATCGGGACGCCGCCGTCGACCCGGCCCACGTCGTCGATCCCGAGGAAGAGCCGCCCCCCGCCAGCGTTGCAGAAGGCCGAGACCTGCTTGCTCAGGTTGTCGAGGAAGTCGGGGCGAAGCTGCCCCGTGGCCTTGACGTAGATGAAGCCCGAGCCCTTGAACTCCTGCGCCTCGTGCTCGTAGGGGATGAGGTTGCTGAGCCGATCTTCGGTCCAGGGTTCCCCGGGCGGGGGCGGTTGGATCGTTAGCCGCTCGCTCTCCACCCCTCGATCCTGACACGCGGGAGAGATCGCACAAGGTCTCGCTCTCCTCCGCCTTACACGACGATGACCAGCGACGTGCACGGCGTGCGCGCTTTCTTCCCAAGGATCGGGACGATCTACGAAACCCGCCAGGAAGAGCCGACCGCGAGCGGTCAGCGGCGCGTCACGGCACTGTATCCAACTGAAAGCAAAGGACTTTAGGCAGGCAGCCCGAGGGCTGGGCAAGGCGGTTGCGAAGGGCAGGGAGGACAGAAGAGAGAGATCCGTGACCCGAACCACTCCTTTCCTGCTGGCAGCCTGCGCCAGCCTCACCTTGCTCGGCTGCTCGGGCGGCGGCGGCGGCTCCTCCTCGGCGAGCAGCGCCGCGCCCGCGACCAGCAACACCTCGACCGCGCCGACCCAGAGCTCGACCCCGGCCCCGACCGCGACGGCCGCGCCGCCGGCGAGCACCACGGGCAGCGGCGGCAGCGGCGGGGTCCCGGGCGACTTCACCCGCACCTACCAGCAGCGCGACTACCGGCTGATCGTCCCGAGCAGCTACGCGACGACGCAGCCGATGCCCCTCCTGCTGGCCTTCCACGGCAGCGGCGACACGGCGGACAACTTCGCCAACACCCTCGACGCGGGCGGCTGGTTCGCGGCCGCCGAGCAGGCCGGCGTGATCCTGGTCGTGCCCGACACCAAGAGCCCCTTCCAGAGCTTCCCGGTGTGGTCGGGCAACCCCAACAACGACATCCCCGAGATGCAGGCCGAGCTGGCCGAGGTGGTCGAGCTCCTCCGTCAGGACGTGTTCACCCGCTACGACGTCGACACGGCGCACACCCACGTGCTGGGCTTCAGCGACGGCGGCCTGTTCACGGCGGCGGTCGCGCTGGCCGAGCCCCTCTTCGCCACGCACTCGATCTGGGGCTACGGCTGGGGCGCGGCCTACGTCACTCCGCCCTCTCGCGCCGGCCCGGTCTCCATGGTGTGCGGGACCAGCGACCGCTTCTTCGCCGGCGCCAACGCCAGCCAGGCCTTCCTCGACCAGCAGGGCCACGAGGTCGACTGGCAGCCGATCCAGGGCGTGGGCCACACCTTCCTCGGCCTGAGCCAGGTCAGCCGCCCCGCCGACGCCCTGGCCTGGATGCTCGCGCGCCCTCTCCCCGGCGGCAGCGTCGCGACGCCTCCCGCCGCGCCGCCCACCACGCCCCCCGCCGTGACCGGCAGCGGCGGCACCGGCGGCCAGCCCGGGCTGAACCAGCTCCAGGCCACGAGCCAGGCGGCCGCGGGCCTGCCCTCGATCACGGTCGGCTACGACGTCTACGCGCCGGCCAACTACGACCCCCAGGTCGCCTACCCGGTGGTCTTCGCGGCCAACATGGGCCTGACCCCCTGGCGCGCCCTGGCCGACCAGGAGGGGATCGTGGTCGTCGACTTCCGCGACCACGACCGCAACGGCGGCTACAACTTCAACTACGACGTCTTGCTCATGAACGCCCTCATCGGGCAGGTCGAGAGCACCTTCAACATCGACCGCAAGCGGCGCTACTACCACGGCTTCTCGGCGGGAGCGCACTGGGGCTACGTGGTGGTGCTGGCCAACGCCAACAGCTTCGCGGCCCTCGGGATCAACGCGGGCAGCATGGGGATCGCGATCCAGCAGGGCGTCTGGCCGGGCCAGGTCCAGCGCAAGATCCCGGTCGCGATCCGCCACGGCAACACCGACCAGGTCGTGCCCGTCGCCGCCGGTCAGCAGGACCGCGCCCGGCTGATGAACGCCGGACACACCGTCGCCTACGAGGAGTTCGGCGGCGGACACGTGATCCGCGCGGCCGACGCCGCCGCGGTCTGGACCTTCATGCAGAACCACCGCGCTCCCTGAGCTCAGGGGCCCTGTATCCTCGAGGGGAGCGAGGAGGCTGAATGAGTGACCGCTCCACCGCCCCGACGACGCTGGCCCTCCTGGGGGTCTCGGGAGTCTTGGCCCTCGCGGCGCCGCTCGCGGCCAAGCCGAAGGTCGAGCGACGGGAGGTCCGGGTCGAGGTCCAGCCCATGACCCAGGGAGACAGGCGCCGAGTGCAGATCGACCGCGAGGTCCATGCGAAGTGGACCAAGGGTCGCGGCAGCTCCGACATGAGATCGACGGTGAACATGAGCTTCGAGCTGAGCGTGGCTCAGCTCGACTCGGCCTCCCGGGTGACCGCGGTGCGCCTGCGCCCGCTGGCGTCGGGCAACACTCCTCCCGACCAGCTGCCGCCGCCGCAGACCTTCACGCGGGCCCAGATCCTCGGCAAACCCTCCCACCCCGCCGTCCTCGGCAAGCTGCTCTGCGACTCGCCAGACGGCTCGGGGCTGAGCAAGCTCCGCGGCACCCTCCGCCCCGACGAGGAGGTCCAGCTCGACGAGCACCTCTGGTCGCGGCTCCTCGGCGGCGGCAAGGTGCAGCGGAAGCGCGCGACCTATCTGGGAGTGGAGGCGAGGACCGGACTGATCGTGGTGGAGCTGCGCTACGAGCACGTCGACAAGGACATGCCTGACGAGGGCTTCCGCGCAATCGTCAGCTGGAAGGGGCACCTCTGGATCGACCCCAAGGGGCCGCGGGTGAGGCGCGCCGAGGCCGTGGCCGAGGTCGAAGTGCTCGAGCCAGCAGGCGAGGAGGGTGAGGGGAGCGGCCAGGGGCGCATGAGCTATTCCTGCCAGCCGCTCGACCGATAGCGCGAGCAGCATGCGAGACTCCGCGCCTTCCTGAGGAGGCTCCCATGCGCGCTGCGCTCTCGACGCTGCTCTCGACTCTGCTCTGCGCTGGCCTCGTCTCGCCCGCGCTCGCCGCGCCGGCCAACGAGGTCGGCGCGATCCTCGCCCAGGCCAAGGCCGCGGACGGGTTCGCCCGGCTGCCCCGGGAGGCCTTCTTCGAAGGCTTCTAGGACGACTTCGATGCATCAGATCGGCCGCCTCGCCCCCCTGCTCCTCCTGCTGGCGTTGAGCGCCTCGGCCTCGGCCCAAGCTGGTGGAGCGAAGCCGCAGGACGGAG
>CALDQK010000403.1 GCA_937911525.1 uncultured bacterium | reverse complement strand
GGCCTGGATGAGGCGGGACTCGGCGACCCCGACCGCCGCGCGCAGAGCGCGCAGGCTCGGGTTGCGCCGAACCGCCACGGCCGAGGCTTCGCGCAGGGTCAGCCCGTCGCTCGGGTCGAAGCGGCTCGTGATCGGCGCGACCTCTTCGGCGTCGACCTCAGCGAGGCGAACCTCGCGCAAGGCGTCGAGCAGCGCGCGCGGCTCGAGCGGATCGGGTTCATAGCTGGCGCAGCCGAGGAGCCCGCACAAGGCGAGTCCCAGGGCCGCCGGAAGGCGAGTGGGCACGGGTCGGCTCTCTGCGTGGGGGAGCGCCGGCGCCGAGAGGCCGCCGACGTCGGATCACACGACGGACGCCCGATCGACCACGCCGATCGGGCGGAGAGCGACTAGCAGCGGAGGCGAAGGGTCGAGAGCTCGCCCAGGGCAGGGCTCGGCGGAGCCAGCTCGGGCGGGGCGCGCGAGCAGCTCGGAGCCGACCAGCGCTGGAGCGGGAGCTCCCAGACGAGGCGCGGCGCGAGCAGGTGGGCGCAGAGGCTGTAGGGCGCCGCGCCGCGCTGGAGCGAGACGCTGAGCGTGTCGTCCTGGCAGTCGCCGCAGCCGTCCTCGTCCGCGCCGAGGGAGTCCCCCGAGTGTTCCTCGAGGGCAGGCGCGTCGGCGCAGCAAGCCGAGAGGCTCAGCTCGACCGCGCGCGCGCCGCTCCCCTCCTGGCAGATCACGAGCGCCGGGGCCAAGCCCGCCAGCAGAAGCTGGGGGAGGAGCGCCAGGAGCAACGCGGTTCGTGCGGCGAGGTGACTCACGGCGTCAGGAATACCATGAGTCCGCTTGCCTGAACATGGTCGTTCGCCCCCGAGCTCCGCAAGCGCTGTGCTGCTAACGCCTGCCGGGAGCGTCGGGAGGTGGCCCTCCGGTCCGCCCTTGGGTCTCAGCGAAAGGAGCCCCGCGCGGCCTCCTGCCTTGGCTGGGGCCGCCTGCGAACGAGGGGAGCAGGACAGGAGGCGTTGCTAGGATCCGCTTAGGGGAAGCGCCATGCGGATTCGATTGCTCTCGTTCCTCCTCCTGATGGGGTTGGCGGGTTGCCCTGCGCCCGAACCCGAGCCCGAGCCTGGACCCGGAGTCCAGGGCTGGGACGTCGAGGACGGGCCAAGGGCCGAGGAGCCCAAGCCCACGGCGCCGGCGCCTGGCCCCAGCCCCGCCGCTGTGGCGCCCGCCCCCAGCCCGTCCGATACGGGCCCATTGAAGGCGCCGGCTCTGAAGGGCGCGGGCGCGCGCCGCACCTTCATGGGGCTCCCGATCTGGGTCTACCCCGTCAAGGGCCTCGAGAAGATCCCCTTCACTCCCCCCAGCGACGAGCACCTCGACGCCGCCGTCGCGAGGGGTTGGATCGAGAGCTATCGCCGCGGCGCCCTGCCGACCGGGCCCAACGGGGACTACGTGTGGCTCGAGTTGTCATTGGGCAAGGGAGCCTCGGCGATCTGGGCCTGGAGAGCGGACGACCTGACCAGCTACGCCTTCTTCTTGCAGGTCCCCTGCGCGGGCCCGTGGGAGGACGCCCTCGGTGACCTGGGGATCACGCTGCGCTACCGCAGCAGCTGGAAGGTGGATGGAGCCCTCTCGCTCGCCGCGATCGAAGGTGGCCCTGCGGCAGACTTCCCCGTCTTCGACGCCTCCCACGAGCTGGCCTGCGTCGGCTTCCGCCCCGGGACGCCTCCCAAGCTCTGCCTGACCTGGTCTGCGGGTCGCCTGCGGGGCAAGGGCTACTGCGCCGCCCTCCTGGTGAACGCCAAGGGGCGCCACGCCCGCCTGCTCCCCGCCGAGGACAAGGAGCGAGTCAAGCCTCTCCTCGCCCACGCCCAGCAGGTTGGAATCGGCCCAGAGGCGGCCCTCCAGGGCGGCAAGCCGGCGCTGGCTTCGGCCAACCCCGACGCGCTCCCTGGTCCGGCTCAACGCCCGCTGCTCCCCCCCGACCTCAGCGGAATCGTCGCCAGCAATCGCTTCATGGGGCAGCCCGTATCTGCCTATCTGGGGGCGACGCGCTACGAGTTCTTCGCGCCCAAGGACGAGCACCTGAAGCCCGCGGTCGAGCGCGGCTGGCTGACCTCCTTCGAGCGCGGGGAAGTCAGCGACTCCTCGCGCTACTTGAGCCTGGTCCTTCCGCAGGGGGAGCGAGCGACCTGGGTCTGGAAGCGCCGCGACCCGTTCAGCTACTGCTTCTCCCTCGTGGTGCCCGTCGAAGGCGGTCCCGCGGGCTGGGACGACACGCTGCGGCGCTACGGCCTCGCGTCAGCGAGCGCCGGTCCGTGGCAGCTGAAAGGGCGCTTCTCGACCTTCGTCGACGCCCGGAGCGGCGTGAAGAAGCCATACGCCTTCCCGCTCTTCTTGCGCCCGAAGGACGAGTGCTACGTCTTCGCCGGTGCGCTCGAGGACCCGCGGGGCAAGCTCTGCCTGGCCCTCGTTTGGGCCCCGGGGATCGTCGAGGACCGCTATCAGAAAGCGGACGACATTGACCTGAGCTTCGGCCCCGCGGCGGCGCCGGCGCGGGGGAGCTGGAACACGAGCCCCAGGCCCCCGGCCCAGCCCAAGCCCCAACCCAAGCCCCAACCCCAGCCCACGAGACCCGTCTCGCCGACCTCGCCGCAGGGCTGGCCCTTCCCGATCTACGGGGTCGACGACCGCGGTCAGCAGATCCCGCAGCGAAAGTATGGGCGCTGGCGTCAGGTCAAGGCGAGCAGCTCAGGCGCCGCCCCGCGACCGGCCTCTCGGCCCACGAGCCCCGGCCCCCTGGGGGGGAGCGGGACGGCCCTGGCCTTCGTGCCGGAGCGCGGCGGGTGCGTGCTGGTGGGCGGCTACCGGGGCGGCAAGCAGGAGCAGCACACCTGGCTCTTCGATGGCGCGGGCTGGGAGCAGCTCCCTGGCGGCCCGACTCGGATCTCGCACCTCGCCCTGGCCTACGACTCGCGCCGCAAGGTGCTGGTCGCCTTCGGAGGAGTGACGGCCCACTCCCAGCTCCTGGACAAGACCTGGGAGCTGAGCGCGGAGGGCTGGCGCGAGGTGCCCCTGGGGCTGCGCCCGCCCAAGCGCGCCCTGCACCACATGGCCTACGACGAGTCGCGCGGAGTGGTCGTGCTCTACGGCGGCAAGGGGGCCGACGAGCGAGGCCAGCTCAGCGAGAGGGAGCTGAGCGACACCTGGGAATACGAGGGCAAGGCCTGGAAGCAGGTCAAGGCAGACCCGCCACGCAACAACCTGGCCGCGGTCATGGTCTACGACCGCCAGCGCCAGGCCCTCGCGATCCAAGGGGGCGCCTTCCCCATGCTGAAGGGCCTGCCCTTCGCCAGCACCTTCGACGGGCGCGACTGGAAGCAGGTGGCCGACGTCGACAACTCGGCAGGCTTCGCCAGCCACGGCGCCGTCTACGACTCGGACGCGCGCCGGGTCGTGTTCGTGCTCCCGGACAAGGGCGAGCTGAAGGTCGCTAGCCTCGCGCCGGTTCTGGGCCTGCACCACATGGTGTTCGGCTCGCGCGGCGGCTGCCCCGAGCGGAAGGCCTTCTCGTGCGCCTACGACCCGCTGCGCAAGCAGATCGTGCTCTTCGGAGGGATTCGCGGGGAGGAGAAGGTCGACGAGACCTGGGTCCTCGGCAGCGACGGCCAGGAGGACTTCGACGCCGAGCAGAGCGAGCGGGCCCCCGGGTGGACGCGCGTGGCGGGCGCGCTGGTCGAAGGGCGCGAGGTGTTGGGCCGCGCCTTCGCCGCCGACCCACGCAGCGGAGAGGCCCTGATCTTCGGCGGCGCGGTCGAGCGAGGGGGAGGCGCCGGCCTCGAGGTCCTCGACGAGACCTGGACCTGGAAGGGCCAGGCCTGGCAGCGCGAGCGCCCGCAGACCACTCCCGGCCCGCGCTTGGGTGCGCTGCTCTTCCGGCGCGCCGAGGACTGGGTCCTGGTCGGCGGCCGGCCTGCGTCGGGGGAAGACCTCGGCGACGTGTGGTCCTGGAAGCAGGGGAGCTGGACCCGCCTCGGCGAGACCCGCGGTCAGCGCGGCGTCACCCCCGCGCGCGAACGCTACGCCTTCGACCCCCGCCGGGAGGAGCTCCTGCTGGTGGACCTGGGCGGGACTCGAGCCCGCCGGCTGGACTGCAAGACCTGGCGCTGGGAGGGGATCCCGGGCCTGGTCGCGCCCGGCAAGGGCTACTTCGAGGGCGGCCTCTTCTATCAACCGGGCGCCAAGCGGATCGTGGCCCTCGGCCGGCTCCGTCAGGGCCTGGCGCGCTCGTGGCGGGCGTGGACCTGGTCGGGCACGGCGTGGCAGCCAGACCAACGCGTCCCCGCCTTCGACGGCAGCGTCCACACCCCGGTCCTGGACGCCAAGAACCGCACCCTGTGGACCCTCAGCGACGGCCTCGTGCACGGGCTCGGCCGCGGGGACTGGCGCAGCTTCCGCGCGCCGAGCACGGCCAAAGGCGAGCTCCTGCTCAGCCACCAGCTCGCCTGGGCGGACCCCAGCAAGGGGCTGCTCTACGTGCTCGGCGCGGGCACCCGCCGGACCACGGATGGGCTCGTCGGGCGGCGCGCCCTGCGGGAGGAGGAGACCTGGGCCTTCGACCTGCGCGCGGGCCGCCGGCTGAGCGACGCGGAGCTGGCGCGGGTGTGCGCCCAGCGCGAGGCTGGGTTCAAGCAGCGCTACGAGCGGCAGATCCCCGCGCTCCAGAAGCAGATCTACGGAGAGACGCCCGCCCACCAGCCGCCTGAGGACAAGCCTCCCGCGCAGGCGCCTGGCACGACCGGCGCGATCGTGCTCGAGGGAGGGCAGCAAGCCACGTGGACCCCCAAGGGCCTGCTGGTGCTCGGCAAGGGCTACGTCGAGCTCCGCACGCTGAGCGGCAAGGCGCGGCTGTGGCGGCGCGAGTTCCCGGGGCTCCAGGGAGAACGCTACGGGCTCTCCGCGCGACCCGTCGTCAACGCCCGCAACACCGCGGCCTTCGTCAACCTCGCGCCGCAGAAGGGGTCGCAGCCCGCTCCGCGGGGCTACCTGCTGAGCCTCCTCGACGGCTCGACCCAGCTCGAGACCCCCGCGGGGCGCTTCCCCCGGCTGAGCTGGGAGGGCGGCCGGCTCGACCTGCTCGTGTCTCAGCACAAGCGCTGGACCTGGAAGGCCTGGGAGACCAAGGGGCAGCGAGAGGTCACGCCGTTGAAGGGCTACGCGGGCCTCGAGCGGGAGATCTATCTCTTCTACTCCCCCGACGGCTGGAGCGTGCTCGTCGGCGGACTGAAGCCTCGCGTCGTGGACCTCGAGCAGGGGAAGGTCGTCCCGCTGAAGATCCCCAACTTCGCGCAGGCCCTCGCCAAGACCAGGGAGCTCGACGACGCGCCGGGAGGCTTCACGCGGGGCCTCTTCCTCAGCAAGGGCAGGGTCGCCCTCGGCGGCTGGCTCCCGGGCCTGCCCGAGAGCACGGGCTGGCACCTCGGCTGGGTGCTCGAGCCCGGCGAGGGTCGGGCGGTCGGTCGCTACCCCCCGCTCCCCGAGCGCCCGAGCCTTGGGCCCGAGGGCCGGCTCCTGGTCGGCCGGGAGAGCGGGGTCGTGTTCTGGCACGCCGCCAGCGGCACGCAGCTCGGGCACTGGCAGACCTGGAAGCGAAAGGAGTGGGGTGACTGGATCGTCGGCGCAGCGAGCCTCGGCCCTGGCGGACGCTTGGCCGTGCCCCTGATCAAGATCGGCCAGGAGGACAAGTTGCTCGTGTATCCGCCCGCTGCCTTGGCCGAGATCAACACGGCTTTGGCGACCGCGGAGGCCGTCATGGGGGTGATCGAGGACTTGGGCAAGGACCGGGACCAGGCGGTCGAGGCGGCGCTGCTGAAGCGACCGGACCTGGCCAAGTGGAAGGGACCGGGCGGCGTGACGCTCTTGCACCACGCCGCCGGCCGCGGGCGGGAGGCCGTCGTGAAGGCGCTCCTCGCGGCGGGCGCCGAGATCGACGCCCTCGCCGAGGGGCGCACGCCCCTGATCTTCGCGACCGCCTACAACCGGCGCGCCACGGTCGAGCTGCTCTTGAGCAAAGGCGCGAAGGTCGACGCCATCGACCTCTCCAGCCGCATGGACGCGTTCTCGATCGCGCTAATGGGCAACAAGGCCGAGCTCGCGCGGGTCCTGGCGGGCCACCGCCCGAGCTCGCTTACGCTCATGGCCCACGGCGAGTGGGGGACGCTCAACCCGCAGGTCCGTCCGCGCTTCGAAATGCTCCGCGAGCGGCGCCCTCCCGGCTGGGAGTGGCTCGAGGCGGCGATCGACAAGGTGCGCGGGCGCTAGCACGTCAGCCGAAATGCGGAGGGCTCTGCGGCGAAGCCGCCAAAGAAGTCGTAGAGCAGCTGGCGCGAGGTCGTGGTCCCCAGACATTGGCGCTGGGCCTACCCCAGCGCGGTCTGGACCCAGGCCTCGAGCTCGGGCCGGGGGAGCGCGCCGCTGCGCTGCGAGAGGAGCGCGCCGCCGCGGTAGAGCGCGAAGGTCGGGATCCCGCGCGCCCCCAGCGCGTCGAGGGTCGCGCGGTGGCGGTCGGTGTCGATCTTGACCGTGATCAGGCGCCCGGCGTGGGCGCGCGCGACCTGGTCCACGATCGGGGCCACGATCCGGCAGGGGCCGCACCAGGTGGCCCAGAGGTCGACCAGCACCGGCACCGGGCTGGACGCGACCAGGCGAGCCAAGCCGGCGTCGTCGAGGTCGATCGGGGCGCCGGAGGTGTCGAGGGCACCCTGGCAGCGGCCGCATTTGGGGCCGTCGGCGAGGCGGGCCGGGTCGACGCGGTTGATCCCCGCGCAGCCGGCGCAGCGGAAGGCGAGCTTCTCGGGCGTGGTGCTCATGGGGTCAATCTCCCTCCGCGCAGGCGTTGGTCAAGCCAGGCGGCGCGCCACGAGCTTGCGCGCCAGGTCGGCGCAGAAGATCAGCGGGACGCCGGCCCAAGCCAGGGCGTAGACCCAGGCCTCGACGGGTTGGGTGCCGAGGACCCGGTTCAGGAAGGGCGTGTAGAGCGTGGCCCACGAGAACACGATCTGGATCACGATCCCGGCCAGGAGCAGGCGGTTGCGCAGCAGCCCCGCGTCGAGGCCGGAGCGGAAGCGGAAGCGGCGCCCGACCAGGTTCCCGATCTGCATCAGCAGGATCGTGGAGAGCGCGATCCCCGTGGCCGCCTGATAGACGGGGTCGCTGGCGGCCGGGATCGCGTCGCCGTAGCGCCAGCCGCCGCGCGTCAGGACGAGGAAGAAGAGCGCGAAGCTCCACAGCGCCTCCAGCAAGCCCAGGAAGAAGTAGCTGTGCGCGATCAGGCCGAAGCTGAGCAGGCCCTCCTCACCCGTGCGCGGCGGGCGCTGCATCGTGTCGGGCTCGGGCGGCTCCTGGCCGAGGGCCATGGAGGGAATGATGTCCGTGCCGAGGTCGATCGAGAGGATCTGGATCACGGTCAGGGCGAGGGGGATCGGCAGCAGAATGAAGAGCAGGTAGGGGAGGATCTCGGGGCCGTTGCTGACGAGCACGTAGTTGGTGAACTTCTTGATGTTCGCGTAGACCGTGCGCCCCTCCTCGACCCCCGCCACGATCGAGGCGAAGTTGTCGTCGAGCAGGAGGATCTGGGCCGACTCCTTGGCCACGTCGGTGCCGGAGCCCATGGCGATCCCCACGTCGGCGGCCTTGAGCGCCGGCGCGTCGTTGACGCCGTCGCCCGTCATGGCCACGACCTTGTCGCGGCTCCGCAGGGCCCGCACGATCGTCATTTTCTGGCTGGGCGTGGTCCGCGCGAAGATCCGCACGCCGCGGTCGAGGTGCTTGGCGACCTCCTCGATCGAGGCCGCCTCCAGCACGTCGCCCGTCAGGGTGACCTGCGCCGTGTCCGCTGCGGCGGGCACGATCCCCGCGCCCGTGGCGATCGCGCGGGCCGTCTCGGGGTGGTCGCCCGTGATCAGGACCACGTCGATCCCGGCCTCGCGGCAGCGGGCCACCGCGCCGGGGACCTCCTCGCGCAGGGGGTCCTCCAGGCAGAGCAAGCCCTCGATCACGAGCTCCCGCTCGCAGGCCTCGCGCTCGCGCTCCTCGCCGAGCTCGCGCCCGGCGACGGCGATCACGCGGTAGCCCTGGGCCGAGAGCGAGCGGACGGCCTCGTCCGCCTCGGCCCGGCGCGCCGCGTCGAGGAGGAGCACCTCCTCGCCCACTCGGAGCCCGCTCGCCAGCGGCGCGATCGACTCCCAGGCGCCCTTGTTCACGAAGCGCCGCCCGCCCTCGCCCGCTGCCAGGGCGCCGGAGCGGCGCAGGGTGACCTCGAAGGGGAAGAGCTCCTCGACCCGGCCCGCGACCGCGTCCAGCTCCCCGCCCCGCTCGCGCCAGCGCTCGGCCACGGCGACGTCGAGGGGGTCGCCGGAGAGGGCGCCGTCGCGGACGTGCACGTCGGAGGCCAGCAGCGCGCACTCGAGCAGCCGCCGCGCCCCGGCCTCGCTCAGCTCCGCTCCCAGGGGCGAGGTCCAGCGGGTGATCGCGAGCCGGTTCTGGGTCAGGGTCCCGGTCTTGTCGGTGCAGATCACGTGCACCGCGCCGATCGCCTCGACCGCGTTGAGGCTCTTGACCAGCACGTTGCGCTTGGCCATGCGCAGGCTGCCCATGGCGAGCGCGAGGGTGAAGGTCGGCAGCAGCCCCTCGGGGACGTTGGCGACGATGATCCCCATCATGAACACGAGGTTGACCAGCAGCGGCCGCCCGGTCGCCACGCCGTAGACGAAGAAGGTCAGCCCCATGCCGACCGCGATCGTGGTCAGCACCCGGACCATGCGGTTGGTCTCGAGCTGGAGCGGGGAGGGGGCCCGCTCGGTGTCGCCGCTCAGGGTCGCGATCCGGCCGAACTCGGTCCGCGGGCCGGTGGCGAACACCACGGCCTCGCCGGTGCCGCCCAGCACCTGGCAGCCGGCGAAGGCCACGTTGGTCGCGTCGAGGGGCCGCCCCTCGAAGGCCGCCGCGCTGAGGGGCACGGGGTGCGACTCGCCCGTCAGGGGCGCGTTGCTGACCTGGAGCCCGTAGGCCTGCACGATCCGCGCGTCGGCCGGGATCCGGTCTCCCTCGGCCAGGAGCAGCACGTCGCCGGGCACCACCCCCTCGGCCAGGATCGTCGACTCGGCCCCGCCCCGCCGCACGTTGACCTGCGGCGGCATCAGCGCGCGCAGGGCCTCCATGGCCTTCTCGGCCCGGTACTCCTGCACGAAGGAGAAGCCCGCGTTGAGCGCTGAGACGCCCAGCAGCGCGAAGCCGAGCACGTTCATGCTCTCGCCCGGCTGGAGCACGTGGGCCGCGAAGCAGATCAGGGCCGAGACGTTGAGCAGGATCGTGAAGAAGTTGGTGAACTGCGCCAGCAGCCGCTCGGACCACGAGAACTGGGTCGGCGCGCGCGGCACGTTGGGCCCCAGCTCGCGCAAGCGCTCCTCGACCTCGCCGGGGTCGAGCCCCGCCGGGCGGGTGTGGAGCGTGCGGTGGACGGCCTCGGGCGGGAGGGAGGCGACGCTCACGGCGCCCCCTTGCGGTGGAAGATCGCCACGTCGCAGGGGGCGTCCTCGAGCACCCGCTCCAGCGGGTTGCCGAACACGAGCCGCGAGGGGAGCGAGCGCTCGGTGGCCCCGATCAGCAAGAGCTGCGCCTTGACCCGGGCCGCTTGCCGCACGATCTCGCTCGCCCAGTCCTTGCTGATCGCGACGTGCGGGTCGACGGGGAAGGCCCGGGGCGCGTAGACGGTCCGCAGCTCGGCCTGGCTGCGCCGCAAGTGCTCACGGCCCAGGGCGTGCAAGGTGTTGACCTCGGCCGCGGTCTGCGCTCGCGGCGGCTCCATGACCGTCAGCAGGGAGAGCCGCCGCAAGCCCGGCGCGAAGCGACGCAGGAAGAGCGCCGCCCGCGCCGCGCTGCGCGGGTTCTGCGAGAGCGCGAAGAGCAGGTGCTCGACTTGCCCCAGCAGCCCGGGCGAGACGACGCGCAGCGCGAGCACCGAGTGGCGCGCCGAGCTCATTAGGCGCTCGGAGATCGTCCCCCTCAGCAGCCCGCGGCCCGTCTCGCGCGCGCGGAGGCCGGTGACCACGATCCCGGCGGGGTCGTCGGGGATCGCCTCCTCGAGGACCGCGGCGACCTCGCCGCTCCCGGCCGCGACGCGCCGGACCTCGAGCGCGACGCCGGCCGCCGCGGCGCTCTCCTCGAGCCGCGCCAGCTTGGCGGCGAAGCGCTCGGCGTCTTCACCGTGTTCTTCGACGTGGACGACCCGCAGGGCGCTGTCCGGCGCCGCGGCCGCGAGCCGGACGGCGTAGGTGCCGACCCAGTCCCCGTGCGTCGAGCCGTTGTAGGCGAAGACCGTGGAGACCATAGCGAGCTGCTCCTCAGCACCAGGCGCGGGCTGCAGTGACCCGCGCCACGTTCTCGAGGATCAGGGGCGCGAGGCCAGCCCCCGCTCCCCAGCGTCGCGGAGGGGGGACATGTTAGGCGCTCGAGCGGTCACGGGAGAGAGCGGCCCTCAGTGTCCTGAGGGCCGCTCGCGATCGAGCTCCGCGAGGAGGCGGTCGATCTCCTCCTTCACGTCCTGCTTGGCGTCGCCGTAGCGCTCCTGGTCTTGCCGGCGAGCCGCTGCGTGTCGCCCTCGATCGTCTTCCCGTCGTCGGCCGTGAGCCCTCCCCAGCAGGACTCGACCACCCCCACGAGCTGCTTGCACTGGCCCTCGACCTGGTCCTTGTCGATCTGCCTGCTCCTTGTGTTGCGGCCCTGCCCTGAAGACGTCTCCCCGCCGCCGCGCGAGAAGTGTGGTCACGGAGCGGGGTTTCGCGGAGGAAAACGGTTAGAAGCAGTCATGAGGGCTAGAGCGTGCTGGCCTGCTGCCCGCTCGCCCGTGAGACGGCGCGAGCTCGCCCTGCATGCCCAGGGGGGCATGTCATGTCGAAGCCAGAGCTGATCGCGCTGAGTCTGAGCGGTATCGTCGTGCTGGCGATCGGCTCGCAGTGGTTGGCCTGGAGGCTGCGGTTCCCCGCGATCCTGCTGCTGATCCTGGTCGGGCTCCTGGCTGGGCCCGGCTGCGAGGTCGCCCTTGGCACGCGCCTGCTCGACCCAGACGCGCTCCTGGGTGAGCTGGTCCTGCCAGCCACCTCCCTCGCGGTCGGCCTGATCCTGTTCGAAGGCGGAATGGGCCTGCGGCTCCGAGACGCGCGCGCCGTGGGCGCCCCCCTGGCGCGCCTCGTCTCGGTCGGCGTGCTGGTGACCTGGCTCTGCAGCGCTGGCGCTGCCTGGGCATGGGGCCTGCTCGGGCTGGAGCTCTCGCTCCTGCTCGGGGCGATCGTGGTGGTGACCGGGCCGACCGTGATCGGTCCGATGCTGCGGCAGATTCGCCCCACAGGGCGAGCGGCGACGGTCCTCCGCTGGGAGGGGATCGTGATCGACCCCGTCGGCGCGACCCTGGCCCTGCTCGTGTTCGACGCGGTGTTGATGGGAAGCGGGGTCGCCGAGGCCGCCCACGGCTTCTTGTGGATCTCGATCACCGGCGCGGTCTTCGGCTGCGCCGGCGCGGCGTTGATCGTGATCCCGCTGCGGCGCCACGCGATCCCCGACTTCCTCGACGCGCCCTTCGCCGTGATGGCCGTGCTGGGCGCCTACAGCGTCGCGAACCTGATTCAGCCCGAGGCGGGCTTGCTCGCGACGACCGTGATGGGCGTCGTGGTCGGAAACACCCTCGGTGAACGGGCGCGCAAGATCCTGCACTTCAAGGAGAGCCTGGTCGTCCTCCTGATCTCGGTCCTGTTCGTCGTGTTGACCGCGAGGCTCGAGCCCGGCGAGCTGGTGGGAGCCCTCTCCTGGCGCTCGCTCGGCTTCCTCGCCACCTTGCTCCTGCTCGTGCGCCCGCTCGCCGTGCTCCTCGCCACGGTCGGCACAGCCCTGACCTGGCGGGACCGCGCGCTCCTGGCCTGCGTGGCCCCGCGCGGGATCGTGGCGGCCTCGGTGGCGAGCGTGTTCGCGCTCCGCCTGGTCCAGGCGAAGCGACCCGAGGCCGCGGCCTTGGCTCCCCTCACCTTCGTGGTGATCCTCGGCACGGTGGCTTTCTACGCGCTCAGCGCTCCCTCGCTGGCCCGCCGGCTGGGTCTGGCCGTCGCCAACCCGCAGGGGGTGCTCTTGCTGGGGGCGCAGGCCTTCCCCCGCGCGCTCGCGGCGGCGCTCGAGAAGCTGGGGGTGCGAGTCCTCCTCCTGGACGCGAACCGAGCCAACGTGCGAGCGGCCACCATGGCGAGCCTGGAGGCGGTCCAGGCGAACCCCCTCTCCTACAGCACGCTCGAGGGCCTCGACCTCGGCGGCCTGGGCCACTTCTTCGCCGCGACACCCAACGACGAGGTGAACTCGCTCGCGGTCCACCGCTTCGTGGACTTCTTCGGCGAGGCGGGGGTGTTCCAGCTAGCCCGACAGGGTCAGACCGACACCGGGCACGGGGCGGCCTTCGAGCAGGGGCGCCGGCTCTTCGCGGAGGACGCCACCTGGGCGGCCTTGGCTGCTCGCCTGCAGGCAGGTGAGCGCATCAAGGCGACCCCTCTCAGCGCTGAGTTCGACTACCAGAGCTGGCGCGCTCTCTACGGGCCGGAGGCCTTGCCCCTGCTCGTGGTCACCGCCCGGGGCGAGGTGATCCCCTTCTCAGCCGATCACCAGCCTCGCCCCGAGGCCGGCGACTCGCTCGTCGCGCTCGTCCCCCGGGAGAGCCCAGCCCCGCAGCTTCCAGGCTAGCCGGTCGCAGTCCGGTCGCCGGCGTGCGGCTACGAGGCGGAGTCAGGCAGCGCCGCTCGAGCGTCGAGAACGAGCTGCTCGATCGGGACCTTGCAGAGGCGCGAGGCTTGAGGGGGCTCCCGCTGCGCCAGGGGCTCGCACCGGCTGTGCGGGCGTGTCACCGGTGTGGTCGTCGAAGCTGGCTTCGCCCACGGCAGCGACGAGGGTTGGGTCGTACACGAGAGGAGCGGACTCGCGTCAGGGTCGAGCCTTGGGTCTCAGGGCGCGGTCGGGGCCGCGGTCAGGACCTGGAGCTCGCTCCAGGCCACCATGACCTCCCGCAGGGCGCTGAGGTAGCCGAGCTGAACGCGGGTCCAGTCCCGCCGGACCGGGAGCACCTCGACCAGGCTGGCATCGCCCGCCTGGAAGCGGGCCTCGACGCTGGCTAGGACTGTGTCCGCTCGGCGGAGCAGCTCCTCGCGCATGACCTGGGTGGCCTGGAGCAGGTAGGCCAGGCGGGCGTGGGTCGCGCGCAGGTCGCGCAGCAGCTCGTTGCGGGTGGCCTGGACGTGGGCCTCGGCCGCCAGCCGCTGGGCGAGGGCGCTGCGAACGTTGCCCTGGTTGCGGTTGATCAGCGGGAGGGGCAGGGCGAAGCCCAGGTCGAAGGCGTGGGCCTCCTCCTCCTCCAGGCGGCGGTAGAACAGATCCAGGCTGACGTCGGGGACCCGCTGGGCGCGGGCCAGCTCGACCCGCGCCTCGCCGAGGGCGACCTCGGCCTCGGCGGCGGCGAGCTTCGGGTTGCTCGCCAGTCGCTCGCTGAGGGCCTCCAGGGTGGGCAGCTCGAGGGCCGCTTCCAGGCCGCCTGCGAGCGAGCCGATCTGCCGGCTCGGGTCGCCCAGCGCCGCGGCCAGACCGAGCAGCGCGCGCTGGCGGAGGCTCTCGACCCGCTGTTGCTCCAGACGGGCACGCGTGGCCTCGATCTGGACCCGCGCCAGGTCGGCCGGGACGGCGTCGCCGGCCTCGACCCGCGCCTCGAGCAGCTCGACGGCTCTGCCCGCCAGGGCGCGGGCCTGGTCCTGGATCGCGGCGGCCCGCTCCAGCGAGAGGGCGGTGGCGAAGGCGCCGCGGACCCGGCCGTGGACCTCTCGCCGCTGAGCGGCCAGCTCGGCCAGGCGCTGGTCGAGCTGACGGGCGGCCACGTCCTCCGACGCGCCCAGGCGACCCGAGAGGGGGAGCTGCAGGGTCAGGCCGGCGACGTATTCGGCTTCGTTGCGGGTGCTCCCTTCGCTCCAGGGGGCGTTCTCCATCCGCAGGACCAGGGTGGGGTTCGGGAAGAGCCCCGCCTGGTCCCCCTGTCCCTCGGCCGCCTGAACGTAGGCGCGGAACTCCGCCAGCTCGGGGTGGTCGGCGTCCGCGGTGGCCAGCGCCTGGGCTAGGCTGAGGCTCGCGAGCGGGGCCGTCCCGGAGCCGACCGCCGCTCCCGCGCCCTCCTCCTGGAGCGGGGAGCCCTGCTCGGGAGCGGCGTCGGGGGGGCTCCCGCAGCCGACGAAGAGCGCGATCAACAGGGTCAGAGCGCGGCGCTTCATGCAGCACCTCCTTCGCTGGCGGGAGACTCGGGGGCGGCCGCTGGCCGGCCCCAGCGCAGGTAGAGCGCGGGGACCACGATCATGTTCAGGAGCATCGAGCTGAGCAGCCCGAACAGGATCACGATCGCCATCGGCGTCTGGATCTCGTTGCCGGGCTGACCGCCGCCGAGGGCCAGGGGGATCAGGCCGAAGCCCGAGGCCAGGGCGGTCATCAGGATCGGGATCAGGCGCTCCTTGGAGCCGCGCTCGACGGCCTCGCGCAGCTCGCTCACGCCCTCGTGCTCGAGCAGGTGCTTGAAGTGTGAGACGAGCATGATCCCGTTGCGGGTCGCGATCCCGAACACGGTAATGAACCCGATCACCGCGGCGACCGAGAGCACGCCGCCCGAGACGAACACGCCGACCACGCCCCCGATCAGGGCCAGCGGCAGGTTCAGCATCACGAGCAGCGCGTCGCGGGCCGAGCCGAAGGCGACCTGGAGCAGGAAGCCGATCCCGAGCACGACCCCGATCCCCAGCCAGAGCAGCATGCGGTTGGCGGCCTCGGCCGCCTCGAACTGGCCGCCGTATTCGACCCGATAGCCGGTCTTGGGAGCGAGGAGCGGATTCACGCGGGCTTGGCAGTCCTCGACCACCGAGGCCACGTCGCGGCCGGCGACGTTGCACATGACCACGATCTTGCGCTCGACGTCCTCGCGGCTGACCCGGTTGGGGCCCGTGTCGCGGATCACGTCGGCGACCGCGCCCAGAGGTACCTTGCCGCCGGCCGGCACGTCCACCGGCAGGGCGCGCAGCACCTCGGCGCAGCGGCCCGAGCCGCGCGCGAGGCGCACGACGAGGTCGAAGGCGTAGCGGCCCTCGAGGACCTGCGAGACGGCCAGGCCTTGGAGCGCTGCCTCGAGGGTGTGGGCCAGGGCTTCGATCGTGAGCCCGTAGCGGGCCATGGCCTCACGCCGGAAGCGGACCGAGAGCACGGGGATATCGGTCTGCTGCTCGACCGAGAGGTCGACCACGCCCGAGACCTGCTCCATCTCCGCCTTGACCTGCTCGGCCAGGGTGCGCAGCTCGTAGAGGTTGGGTCCGAAGAGCTTGACCGCCACGTTCGCGCGCGTGCCCGAGAGCATGTGGTCGATCCGGTGCGAGATCGGCTGGCCGATCGTGATGTTCATGCCGGGCACCGCGCTGAGGTCGGCGCGCAGCGAGGCCAGCAGCTCGTCCTTGGTTCGCTCGCCGAGCTGGTAGGACACGTCGAGCTCGGCGGCTTCGACGCCCTGGGCGTGCTCGTCGAGCTCGGCCCGGCCGGTGCGCCTGGCGACCGACTCGACCTCGGGTTGCTCGAGGATCAGCTCCTCGACGACCCGGCCCAGGCCGTTGGATTCGGCCAGCGAGGTGCCGGGCAGCGTGACCGCCGAGATCGTGAAGGCGCCCTCGTTGAACTCGGGCAGGAAGGCCCGCCCGGCGCGCGAGACGCCGAGCAAGGCCGCCACGAGCAGGGCCAGGCTGGGCACGGCGACCCACAGCCAGGAGTGGTTGAGGATCGGCTCCAGGAAGGCGCCGTAGGCCTGCTTGAGCTTCACGGCCAGGGCCGGCTCGTGGGCCTCGCGCACGGACTTGCTCCCGGGCAGGAGCAGGTAGCACAGGACGGGGGTCACGGTCAGGGCCACGAAGAGCGAGGCGCCCAGCGAGACGACGTAGGCCACGCCCAGGGGCTGGAGCAGACGGCCCTCCACGCCGGGGAGAAAGAACACCGGCAGGAAGACCAGCACGATGATCAGGGTCGCGAACACGATCGAGCTGCGGATCTCGCAGCTGGCCTCGTAGACCACCTCGAGCAGACCGCGCTGCTCGCCCGCCGGGAGGGCGGCGTTGTCGCGCAGGCGCCGGACCACGTTCTCGACGTCAATGATCGCGTCGTCCACGATCGCGCCGATCGCGATCGCCATGCCGCCCAGGGTCATGGTGTTGATCGTGGCGCCCATGCCGCTCAACACGAGGACCGCGGCCACGAGCGAGAGCGGGATCGCGGTCAGCGTGATCAGGCTGGCCCGGGTGTTGGCCAGGAAGATCAGCACGATCAGGACGACCAGGATCCCGCCGTCGCGCAGCGAGTGGACCACGTTGCGCACCGCGACCTCAATGAAGGTCGCCTGGCGGAAGATCCCGCTGTCGAGGGTCATTCCCTCGGGCAGCTTGCTCTGCACGTCGGCCAGGACCTCGTCGAGCTTGGCCGTCAGCGTGAGCGTGTTGGCGTTGGGCTGCTTCTGGACGCCGAAGAGCACCGCGGGCTTGGCGTTGGCCGAGCCGTCGCCGCGCTTGGGGGCGCCGCCCAGGCGGACCTCGCCCAGGTCGCCGATCTTGAGCGGGACTTCGTCGCGGACCGCCACGACCGTGGCGCGAATGTCCTCCAGGGAGCGCACGCGCCCCTGGCCCATGACGAGCAGCTCAGAGCCGCCCTCGGCCATGAAGCCGGCCGAGACGTTCTCGTTGCTCCGCTGGAGCGCCTCGGCCACCTGCTCGAGCGAGATCCCCTGCTCGCGCAGGCGCTCGGGGCTGAGCACGACCTGGTACTGCTTGTGGTCGCCGCCGATCGGGGTGACTTGTGAGACCCCCGGCACCGAGAGCAGGCGGCGCCGAACGACGGTGTCGGCCGTGGTCCGCAGCTCGAGCGGGGAGTGGCGGTCGGAGGTCAGCGAGAGGAAGAGGACCTCACCCATGATCGAGGAGATCGGGGCCAGGATCGGCCGCTCGACCTCGGGCGGCAGGCCGTTGGAGACGAGCGAGAGCTTCTCGCTCACGATCTGGCGCGCGTTGTAGACGTCCGCGCCCCACTCGAACTCGACCCACACCACCGAGATCCCGACCGCGGTCGAGGAGCGCACGCGGCGCACGCCGGCGGCGCCGTTGAGGGCGGCCTCGATCGGGAAGGTGACCTGGCTCTCGACCTCGAGCGGCGCCATGCCGTGGGCCTCGGTGATCACGGTCACCGTCGGCGCGGTCAGGTCGGGGAACACATCGACGGGGGACTCGAGCGCGGTGCGCGCGCCCCAGGCGAGGAAGATCGCGGCCAGCACGAGGACCGCCGCGCGCTGGCTCAGGGACCAGCGAATCAGGAAGTCGATCACGGCCGCCTCCTAGTGCGCGTGGCCGTGAGCGGGGATCGACGTCGCGACCGAAGCCAGCTTGACCGCGTAGGCGCTGCGGTTGACGACCCGCTCGCCCTCGCTGAGGCCGGAGGTGACCTCCACGAGCCCGCCGTCGCGGGCGCCGAGGACGAGCTCGCGCTTCTCGAAGGTCTCGCCGCCGAGCATCACGAAGGCCACGTAGCGGCCCTCGTCCTCGACCAGGGCCGACTCGGGGATCGCGAGCGCCTTCACGCTGCGGGTCGAGGTCACGAAGGCCTCGACCGCCAGGCCGGCGGCGAGGTCCCCCGGGTTGGGCAGCTCGTAGAGCAGGCGCGCGGCGCGGGCCTGGGGGTCGACGCGGACGGCCCCCAGCAGGAGCCGGCCGCCGCCCTTCCCGAGCACCTCGCGGAAGGTGTGCCGCTGGCCGGGCGTGGTGAACACGACGCCGGGCTGAGCGGGCACGCGCTCGAGGGCGGTCTCGGGGACCTTGACCTCGAGGTGGAGCGTGCTCCGGTCGAGGATCGTGAACAGCTCGACGTCCGCCGCGATCTGCTCGCCGACGGCGCCCTCGGCGTCCACGATCACGCCGTCGATCGGCGCCTTCAGCTCGACGGCGGGGAAGCCCTGCGAGAGGTCGCTGGGGAGCTGCTGCTCGAGCTGGCCCTCGACCTCGCGGTAGAGGCGCTGGCGGGTCTGGGCGGCCTTCAGCTCCGCCTCGGCGCGGGCGTGCTCGTAGATCGCCTGCTCGACCTGGCGCGGCGACTTGGCCTGGCGCTCGGCCAGCCCGCGCACGCGGGCCAGCTGCTGCGCGGCGCGGCGCAGAGCGACCTCGGCCACCGAGGCCTCCGTGCGGGCCTGGGCGGCCTTCGTCTGGAGCTCGATCCGCAGCGCGCTCAGCTGCAGGCGGGTGCTGAGGAAGCTCAGGTGATCGGAGCCGGCCAAGGGCGGCTGGATCCGGGCCAGGACCTGGCCGGCCTTGACCTGCTGCCCGGGGGTCGTGAGCGCGCCGCCGGCGGGCGGCAGCAGGCGCCCCGCAATGGGCGGGCTGACGACGCCGTGCCCCGTGGGCGGGGCGAGCAGGCGACCCGGGAGCTGGAGCCGCTCGACCAGGTCCCTGCGCACGACCGGGGTGACCTGGAAGTCGAGCTTCCACTGCTGCTCCTTGAGGAAGGAGATCCCGTCGGCCTCGGCGGGCTCGGGCGCGGCGTCCAGCTCGGCCTGCGTGGCGTAGACGGTCCGGTTGGGCAGCCGGACCACGTCGTCGCCCTCCTCGGTGGGGACCTCGATGCTGACCTTCCACTCGCCGGCTTGGGTGAAGGTCAGCTCGGGCAGGTAGATCCCGGTCCGGGCGGGCTTGGCGACCTCGAAGCGCAGCGGCTCGGCGTCGCCGAGCTGGCACACGAAGGTGATCGGCCCCTCGGTCCGCGGCTTGCGCGCGACCACGTCGGTGACGTGGGTGATGAAGCGAGTCGCCTTGCCGCGCAGCAGGTAGGCGTGCTCGAGGAACACCTCGTGGCGCTGCGAGAACTCGGTCAAGGCGGAGGTCTTGCCCTCCTCCTCGCCGTGGGCGTGGCCGTGGTCGTCGTGCCCGGCGGCGGCGGCGTGGGGGTGGCCGCGGCCGCCGGTGGTGGTTGGGTTCGGAGGGCAGCCTGCGCAGAGCAGCGCGGCGCTCGCGAGGAGCAGCAGGGGGGTGGGGGTCAGACGTCGAGACACGGAGGTCCTCCGGCAGGGGGCGATTGATCACGAAGAGAGCCCGCGACGCGTACACGCCGGGGCCTGCGCCGAGCCGGGTGGCTCGACGGATCAAACGCTCGGAGGAGCTCTGGGTCTGGAGGGGTGAGGGGCTGGGTCTCCGCGAGGAGGCGGAGGGGGCCGGGCGCGGACCCGCGCCAGGAGCTGCAGCTCGGGGAGGCGAGCGCAAGCGGCGGGGGGCGCGAGGATCGGCGCCGAGACGCCCAGGTTGGCGACGACCGGCGGCTGGTGGTCCGTGATCGGGTGGTGCGGCTCGTGAGGCGAGTGCTCTTCCCCGTGGACCTGAGTGATGCCGTCGCCCGCCCGCTCGTGCTGAGCACGGGGGCCGTGAGCGTGGGCGTGGTCGTGGTCGTGGTGCGCGTGGGGGCGGTGGCCCTGTGCGTGGTGGCCGTGGCCGTGGTGCCCGTGGCTTCCGTGGCCGTGCTTGGCGCGGGCGCGCTGCGCGGAGTCGCCATGGGCGTGGCCGTCGCCCGTGTGCGGGTCGAGGGCCAGGTGAGCGGGGAGCCACAGGCCCTGGAGGGCGACCGCCAACGCGAGGAAGAGCGCGGCCGTCTGGCGGCCGGCGCTCACGCGGGGGATTTCGCTCGTCGAGCTCGCTGCGCCCATTGGAGCGGGACGGTAGCAAACCAGATCGGTCCGGTCACTGGCGAAGCCCTTTGGCTGGCCGAGGTCGTGGGCTATGGTCTCGCCGAGCCAAGGAGCCACCCATGCGCCACCTGCCCCTCCTGTTCGTTCTGCCCCTCCTCCTCTGCCTGGCCGGCTGCCCCGCGGACCAGGGCGGGGATCACGGCCACGACCACGGCGAGGACGGTCACGCTCACGGAGAGGGCGGGCACGATCATGGCGAGGGTGGGCACGACACCGAGGGGTCCAACGGAGTGCTGGCGCGCTTCGTTCAGGCCGACACCCAGGACAAGGTCGGCTACCTGCGTCTAAAGCTGCACGACGACAAGGGCGACCTCGAGCTCTGGCTGGCCAAGGACGCGGAGATGACCCAGCCCTTCGACCTGCCCCTCGACGGGACGGTCACGGTCACGTTCACCGACAAGGAGAACAAGACCACGACCCTGCGCGTGCGCAACAAGGACAAGAACGAGGACGAGGACGGCAAGGCCACCGTCCGCGAGGGGAAGACCAACTACTTCATTTTCCCCGGCGACACGGGCGAGGACGCCACCTGGCTCAAGGGCGCGGACTTCCTCGCGACCGTCAAGGTCGCTTTCTCGGCGGACGGCAAGGATTACGTCACTTCGCCCTTTGTGCTCCGTCCCCACACCCACGGCGCGGGCAAGCACGCCCACGGCGAGGGCGACGGCCACGCCCACGGCGAGGGCGACGGCCACCAGCACTAACCGTGCATAGCCCTAGCTCTCACCCCAATCACGCACTCGCTTCCGGCGCTTCGAGGCAGGCCCTCCGGAAACGACGACGCCGGCGGACCTCGGAGCGCAGGGGGCTCGGGAGATCGGCCGACGTGTCTCGTTACGTCTCAGTCGGAGGATCGAACTCCGCCCTCCGCGAGGGGTGAACCTCACGGTGTGCTGACCGCTACACCACCTGGACAGGGTGAACTCGGCCGGCAGCGCGCGGGGCGCCGCCGGCCGCGTTCGGCATGACTACGACTTGACCTCGTAGTCGGCGTCGATCACGTCGTCCGACGAGGAGCCGCTGCTGGCCTCGGGGGCGGCGCCGCCGACGGGGCCACCGACGGGACCCTGGCCGCCCGGGGCGCCCTGCTCGGGCTGGGCGTAGAGGGCCTTGCCCATCTCCTGGGCCACGGCCTCGAAGCTGGCGATCGCCGCCTCGATCTGCGCCTTGTCCTCGCTCTTGCGGGCCTCCTCGAGCTTGGTCAGCTCGGCCTCGAGCTTGCCCTTGAGCTCCTCGGGCAGCTTGTCGCCGAGCTCCTCGAGCTGCTGGCGGGTGCTGTGCACGAGGTGGTCGGCCTTGTTCTTGACCTGGATCAGCTCGACCTTCTTGGCGTCCTCGGCGGCGTGCGCCTCGGCGTCCTTCTTCATGCGCTCGATGTCGTCCTTGGACAGGCCCGAGCCGGACTCGATCTTGATCGCCTGCTCCTTGCCGGTGCCGGTGTCCTTGGCCTTGACCTCCAGGATGCCGTTGGCGTTGATCTTGAAGGTGACCTCGATCTTGGGCATGCCGCGGGGAGCCGGGGCGATCCCGTCCAGGCGGAACTGGTTCAGCAGGCGGTTGTCCTGCGCCAGGCCGCGCTCACCCTGGAACACGCGCACGTCGACGGCGGGCTGGTTGTCCGCGGCGGTCGAGAAGACCTCCTTCTTCTCGTGCGGGATCGTGGTGTTGCGCGGGATCATGACCGTCATCTGCCCGTGCTCGGTCTCGATCCCGAGGCTGAGCGGGGTGACGTCGAGCAGGATCATGTCGTCCTTGTCGCCGCTCAGGACCGCGCCCTGGATCGCGGCGCCGACCGCGACGACCTCGTCGGGGTTGACGCTCTTGTTGGGCGACTTGCCGAAGATCTCCTGCACCAGCTCGTGGCAGGCCGGCATGCGGGTCGAGCCGCCGACCAGCAGGATCTCGTCGATGTCGCTCGGGCTGAGCTTGGCGTCACGCAGGGCGTTCTCGATCGGACCGCGGGTCCGCTCGATCAGGCTCTTGGTCAGGGCCTGGAAGGTGCCCCGCGTGATCTCCATGTCGAGGTGCTGCGGGTTGTTGTCGACCATGGTGATGAAGGGCAGGTTGATCCGGGTCGACTGCATTTGGCTCAGCTCGCACTTGGCGCGCTCGCAGGCCTCCTTCAGCCGCTGCAGGGCGAGCTTGTCCGAGCGGAGGTCCATGCCCTTGCTCTTCTTGAACTCGTCCGCGACGTGGTTGATCAACGCCTGGTCGAAGTCGTCACCGCCCAGCTGGGTGTCGCCGCTGGTCGACTTGACCTCGACCACGCCCTCGCCGATCTCGAGCACCGAGACGTCGAAGGTGCCGCCGCCCAGGTCGTAGACCAGGATCGTCTGGTCGTTGTTCTTGTCGAGGCCGTAGGCCAGAGCAGCCGCCGTCGGCTCGTTGATGATCCGGCGGACCTTGAGCCCCGCGATCTCGCCCGCGTCCTTGGTCGCCTGACGCTGGCTGTCGTTGAAGTAAGCCGGCACGGTGATCACCGCCTCGGTGACCTCCTCGCCCAGATACTCGCTGGCGTAGTCCTTGAGGTAACGCAGGACCATGGCCGAGATCTCGGGCGGGGTGTAGTCCTTGTCGTCGACCTTGATCTTGACGACGTCGGTGCCCGTGAGCTCGTAGGGGACCAGCTTCTCGTCCTCGGCGACCTCCGCGCGACGGCGGCCGATGAAGCGCTTGGCCGAGAAAATGGTCTTGGTGGGGTTGGTGACGGCCTGGTTCTTGGCCCGCTGGCCGACCAGGCGGTCCGCCTCGGTGAAGGCGACGACCGAGGGCGTGGTGCGCATGCCGCTAGGGTTCGCGATCACCTTGACCTCGGAGCCCTCCATGACGGCGACGACCGAGTTGGTCGTGCCCAAATCGATTCCGACGATCTTGCCCATGGTTGCTCTCCTCGACCCCTGCTGGGTCCGGCTATCTCTTTGTCTGGACGAGTCTTCCGCTGACTTCTCCTTGCACTCTGCAAGCGCTGGGCCAGCGGAGTCCATCCCGGGCAAAGCCTGCTGCAAAAGGACTTAGGGGCAGGTGGGGCGAGCTTGGCGAGCCCTTTTGACAGCCTGCCCGGGGAGGCGTGCGCCAGCATGGCGCGCCGCGCCGGGCTGCTAGATCCCCAGGAAGAGGCGCGCGATCAGGAAGTAGAACACGATCCCGAGGATGTCCACGAGGCCTGCCACCAGGGGCGAGCTCGTGATCGCAGGGTCGATTCCGGCCCGATCGAGCAGGATCGGCAGCAGGCTGCCCAGGAGGCAGCCGGCGGTCACGATGGCCACCAGGGTCCAGAACACGGTCGAGGCGACCGCCCCCTGGCCGAGCAGATAGGCCATGCCGATCCCGAGCGCGCCCAGGAGCGTGCCGAGCATTAGCCCCGAGAGCAGCTCGCGGCGGGCGACCTTCAGCCAGTCGCCGGGGCCCATCTCCCCCACGGCCATGCCGCGGATCACGAGCGTCGCCGACTGGGCGCCGGTGTTGCCGCCCGCGGCGATGATCAGGGGCAGGAAGAAGGTCAGCGCGATCGCCTTCTCCAGCACGTGGTGGAAGCCCTTCAGGATCGTGCCCGCGACCAGGCCCGCGCCCAGGAGCACCGTCAGCCACACGGCCCGCTTGCGGACCAGGGTCAGGAGCGCCGTCTCGAAGTAGGGCGCCTCGAGCGGCTCGACGGCGGCCATTTTCTGCACGTCCTCGGTCTGCTCCTCGAGCACGACGTCGAGGGCGTCGTCGTGGGTCACGATCCCGAGCATGCGCCCCTCGCCGTCCACCACGGGGATCGCGAGGAAGTCGTAGTGACGCAGGCGCCCGACGACGTCCTCCTGGTCGGCCTCGACGGGCACCGAGATCGGGTGCTCGTACATCACCTCGCCCATGGTGGCGTCGGGCTTGGCGAGGATCAGCTTGCTCAGGGTCACGACCCCGCGCAGGCGCTCCTCGTCGTCGAGCACGTAGAGCGCGAACACCTGCTCCTTGCTCGTGGCCTGGGTCCGGACCCGCTCGATCGCCTCGGTCGCCGTCATGTCCAGCGTGAGCCGGACGAACTCCGAGGTCATGATCCCGCCGGCCGTCTCCTCGCCGTAGTTGGAGAGGACGGCGGCGTCCTTGGCCTCTTCGGCCGGGAGCTGGCTCAGCAGTCCCGAGGCGAGCTCCTGAGGCAGCTCGTTGAGGAGGTCCGCCCGGTCGTCGGCGGACATCTCCTCGATGATCGTGCCCATGCCCTCGGGGCCGATCGCCCCGAAGAGCCGGACCTGGTCACCGACCTCGATGTGCTCGAAGGTCTCGACCCGCTGCTCGAGGCCGAGCGCCTGGAGCAGCTTGGCGGCCTCGGCGTCCTCGAGCCCCTCGAGCAGGTCGGCGATGTCCGCGCTGTGGAAGGGCGCGAGCGCCTCGGCGATCTCTTCGGCCGTCCCGTCCCGGAGCAGCTCCTGCACGTCGGGCAGGATCAGGTGCACGAGGGAGTTCACGGCTAGAGGCCGTATTTTTCGATCTTGCGGTAGAGCGTCCGCTCACCGATCTGGAGCATTTGGGCCGCCTGCTTGCGGTTGCCCTCGGTCAGCTCCAGGGTCTGGCGGATCGCCTCGCGCTCGATGTCGTCCATGGAGCGCCCCGCCAGGGCGGCCCCCTCGACCTCGCCCGCGGCGGCCTCCGCCCCGCGCAGCTCGCGCGGCAGGTCCCGCAGCTCGATCACCGGCCCGTTGGCGAGGATCACCAGCCGCTCGACCACGTTGCGCAGCTCGCGAATGTTGCCGTGCTCGTAGGGGTAGCGGGTCAGGGCCTGCATGGCCGCAGGCGAGACGCCCTCGATCGCCTTGCGATAGCGCTCGGACGTGTCCGCCATGAACTTCTCGACGAGGAGCGGGATGTCCGCTCGCCGCTCGCGCAGCGCCGGGAGCTCGATCCGGATCACGTTCATGCGCATCCAGAGCTCCTCGCGGAAGGTCTTCTCCCGGATCATCTCCTCGATGTTCTGGTTGGTCGCCGCGACCAGGCGGAAGTCCGAGGTCACCGTGCGGTTGCCGCCGACGGGCTCGAAGGTCTTGCTCTCGAGCACCCGCAGCAGCTTGGCCTGGGTCTCGAGCGGAATGTCGCCCAGCTCGTCCAGGAAGAGCGTCCCGCCGTCGGCCAGCTCGAGCTTGCCCGTC
>CALDQK010000402.1 GCA_937911525.1 uncultured bacterium | reverse complement strand
CGTCTCCACCGCCGTCCCGCCCCCCGAGAGCGCCCGCGCCACGCGCAGCTCCGCCGGCAGGGGCGCGGCTTCAGCCTGGTGGACCTCGACAGCCCGCGCGGAACGCGGGTCGACGGGCGCCGGCTGGAGGGCCCCGTCGAGCTGCACCACGGCGCGCGGATCGAGCTGGGCGAGGTCGCGCTGCGCCTGCACCACCCCAGCGCGCCGCCGCCCGAGGTCTACCAGGACGACGTCGCGCGGCGCGAGGTGCCCGCCCCGCTGCTCGAGGCCCTCGCGGCGCGGGGCGACCCGCGCACGGCGGCCTGGCTGCTCGAGGAGGCCGACCCCAGCGCGCCCGACGCCTGGGTCGAGGCCGCGCTGGCGAAGCTGCTCGGTGCCGAGCCGGCGGCCGCCGCAGCCGCGGCCGTGGCCGAAGCGCGCGCGGCGCGACGGGCGGGGCTGCTCGAGCGCCTGGCCGCGCTCGGCCTGGCCGGCGAGCAGGACCCGCTCAGCGCCTGGAGCCGGAGCCCCCTCGCGCGCGGCGGCGAGCAGCTGGGCCCGGGCCTCGGCCCGCCGCTCGTGGCGCGGGTCTCCCTGCCCGCCGACGCGCAGGGTCGCCCGCGCGCGCCGCTCGAGCTCTCCCTGGCGGAGCGCGGGGTGGTCCTCGTGGGGCGCGACGAGAAGTGCGGGCTGCGGATCCCGCTGCGGACCGTGTCCCGCCTGCAGCTGACCCTGCGCCGCGTGCAGCGTCGCTGGCTCGCGATCAGCGAGGGGCGCTACGGCCACGTCCACCCGGACGGGACCCCGGCGCGCAGCGTCGAGTGGCTGGACCCGGGTCGCGCGCTGCGCCTGGGCGAGGCCGAGCTGTTCCTCGAGCGCGAGTCCGAGCCCGAGCTGCCGAGCGCGGGCCTCGGGCTGCTCCGCCTGCCGGCCGAGTGGTTCTGGGCCCTGGCGCGCGCGCGCCACCCGGCGACGGCCAGCGGGCTGGTGGCGCTGCTCTACGAGACCCGCCGCGGCGACGAGCTGCGCGCCTGGGCCGAGGCGCTCGCGCCGGGCGACGAGGCGCTGCGGCGGGCGGCCGAGGGGCTGCTTGCCCAGCGCGTGGCGGGGGCGCGCGCGCTGCTCCCGCAGCTCCTGGGCGAGGCCGCGAGCGGGTCGGGCTGGGCCGGACTCTTGGCGCGCCGTCGCAGCGAGCTCGGCCCGCAGCTGCTGCCCGCCGGCTGGACCTCGGCGACTCGACCCGCGCTGGGCTGAGTGAGCCCGTCCCGCGCTGGCCCAGCGGGACAGCAGCCGGGCTGCGGACATCGCCGCCAGTCAGTGGCAGAGTGAGGGCCATGAAGAACGCCGCCCCGCTGCTCGGTCTGCTCCTCTCTCTCCCGCTCGGTGCCTGGGCCCAGGAGGGTCCCGCGCCCGTCGAGCGGACCCACCTCCTCGTCCGCCAGGTCGACCGCGCCGAGCTGGACGGCGCGCGCTACTTCGCGCTCCGCCTCCAGCCCAAGGGCGCCGAGCTGCTCGGCGAAGCGGGCGAGATCGAGGGGGTCGAGGTCAACCGCTACACCTACCTGACCCCCGCGACCCACGCGGGGGGCGCGACCTGGATCAGCGGCGAGCCGGTCGAGGACGGCGGCTTCCAGCTCGTGCTGCGCGAGGTCTCGGGCAAGCGGCTGGCGAGCCACTTCCTGGGCAAGGTCGCGCCGGCGGCCCTGCACGCCCTGAGCGGCAAGGTCGCGGTGGTGGGGCAGGGCAACAAGGTGTGCCGGGTCGACTTCGGCGCCAGCCCGCCCAGCTACGAGACCGTGCTCGAGCGGCCCAAGATGCGCCCCGGCAAGGCCTACGACCTCTTCGCGCGCGCGGGCGAGTGGTTGATCGCGGTCGACGACGTGGTGCTGCCGATCTACGGGGACACCTTCAAGGTCGGCCGCGACCTGAAGCTGACCCACGAGGAGGCGCTGAACCTCCCCGGGGTGATCAACGGCAGCTACGCCCTGCTGAGCCTGGTCCGCGAGGGCCGGCGCGACGGGACCCTCTACGCCTACGCGCCCTATCACATCATGAGCGGCCGAGGCCACGACCTGGCCGCGCTCCGCTTCGCCAAGGGCAAGGGGACCTGGGACCCCGACGCCGTGCTCCAGAACAGCGAGCGCGACCCGGTCGTGCTCGAGGAGCACAAGGGGCAACGCGGCAACCTGATCGCGGGCAAGACGCTCACCCCCTGGACCGGGCTGACCTACGTCGCCGAGCGCAAGCAGCTCCTCGCGGCGGCCGGCGAGCGAGGGTTGCTCGCGATCCCCGCGCCCTTCACGGCCAAGACCCAGGCCACCTCGCTCGGGCACGCGCCCTGCCTCGACGTGGCCGCGACCGAAGGGCGACTCTGGGTCCTCCAGGGCGGTGAGAAGCCCGCCCTCGTGGAGCTGGATCCGAAGACCTGCGAGGAGCGCGCGCGGACCCCGCTGCCCGTCGCCTGCAACCAGCTCCTCGACTGAACACAAAGACGCCTTAAAGGATTGCGCCTCAAGGATTTCGGTATCTGGGACGCTTCCGAGATGTGGGCGGGATTAACCCCGCCTTCACGCCCAAGTCCAGCAATAGCAAGGCGGAACTCGACGCACTGCGGCACGGCCCGTGCTCTCCCCCTCGCACCAACGGAGGGAATCACCGTGAAGCTGCTGACTCGAACCCTATTCGTCTGTGCGCTTAGCGCCCTGCTCGCCGGCTGCAACTCCGGCAGCCGGTCCTCCACCTCGACCGCCAGCACCGGCGCTGGGAGCACCGCCACCCCCTCCAGCAGCACCACCGGGAGCACGACCAGCGGCAACACCAACACTCCGCCCGCGACCCCCGACCTGACCGCGATCCCGGCCTCGGCCCAGCCCGCCAGCCCGCAGCGGACCACCGCGGGTGACCTGGTCGCCTTCACCTTCGGGATCAGCGCCGGCGCCAACGACGTCGAGCTGAACGCCCTGGAGCTCGCCTCGGCCGGCACCGTCGACGAGAGCACCCTCGGCGAGGCGCGCTGGATCGAGGACACCAACGCCAACGGCGTGTTCGACCAGGGCGAGCCGGTCCTCGCCACGGCCAGCGCCGCGGCCGCCGACGACGCCCCCTACGCCTTCAGCCCGCAGACCCCGGTCGTGATCAGCGCCGGCGCGACCGCGAGCTACCTGATCGTGGTCGACGCCAGCCAGGCGACCCAGATCGCCCAGCTCGCGATGGTCGGCAAGACCCTCGAGCTCTCGATCGCCGACGCGAGCAAGATCGACGCCATGGACCCCGCGGGCAGCGCCCTGACCCCCGCCGGCAGCTACCCCCTCGCCGGCAGCGCGGTGACCCTCGAGTTCGGCGAGCACGTCCTGATCAGCGAGGTCGCGGTCGGCCCCGGCAGCGGCGCGACCAGCGCCGAGTTCGTCGAGCTGGTCAACCCCACCGCGCAGGTGATCGACCTCGAGAACTACTACCTGACCGACTACACCGACGACCCGACCAACGGGAACTTCTACTGGAAGATCCCCCGCGGCGATCAGTTCGGCCCCGCGGCCAGCACCAGCTCGGCCGACTTCGTGGTCCGCTTCCCCGCCGGCGCGCAGATCCAGCCCGGCGAGGTGATCACGGTCGCGATCGACGGCGTCGGCTACCAGGCCGCCTACGCGGTGGACGCCACCTACTGCATGCGGAACCCCGGCGCGACCGCCTCGATCCAAATGCGCAGCTGGGACGGCGTGGTGACCCAGGTCGCCTTCACCCAGACCCCGATCAGCAACAACGCCGGCCTGACCAACAACGGCGAGTTCGTCTGCCTCTACACCTGGGACGGCACCGCTGACCTGGTCCAGGACGTCGACCTGCTCAACTACGGCACCTCGACCCTGACCAACACCTCGATCGACAAGTCGCCCAACCAGACCGCGCCCGGCGCCCCCGACGTGCGGATCGACTCGCTCTTCGACGCCGACAACGTCCAGTCGACCTACCAGCCCGAGAAGGACGACCTGTTCCAGTTCAACAACCGCGCGCCCCGCCGCGCCAACGAGCTGTGCGTGGTCCGCGTCGACTTCACCGAGGGCCAGGAGGTCAAGACCGGCGGCAACGGCCTGACCGGCAACGACGAGACCTCCGAGGACTTCGGCGACGGGGCCGGCAACGCGGGCACCTTCGACTCGACCGCGACCGCCACCCCCGGCACCCTGCAGTAAGCGCCCAGTCGCTCTGTGGCTCCGCGCGACCCCGGGCGCCCGCTCGGGGTCGCTCGCGTGTGAGCGCGGGGCTTGAGGTGGGACACGCTGGCCCCTAGGCTGCGTGCTGCACTCGGAGAGAGTTCGGAGCCCTCGTGTCCCGCTTCCCCCACCCCTTCCTGGCCTGCGCCCTCGGCGCGCTGGCGGTCGCCTGCAGCGACCCCGCGCCGGCGCCAGCGCCCTCCGAGAGCGAGCAAGTCGTCTCCCGCCCCGCCGCGGAGGGCCCCCGCCCTCCGGCTCCGCCGACCTTGGCAGACACCACCCCCAAGGCCTACGCGGGCGTCGAGAACGTGGTCGCCTACGCGCCGCGGGTCTACTCGGGCTCGGTGCCGCACGGAGAGGAGGGCTTCCGCACGCTCGCGGCCTGGGGCGTCGACACCGTGATCTCGGTCGACGGCGCGACGCCCGACCTCGAGGCTGCCCGTCGGGCGGGCCTGCGCTACGTGCACCTCCCGATCGGCTACGACGGCATGACCGAGGAGCGCACGCTCGAGATCGCGCGCGCGCTCTCGCTGGCCCGCCAGCGCGGCGCGGTCTACGTGCACTGCCACCACGGCAAGCACCGCAGCGCGGGCGCCGCCGGCGCCGCCACGGTGACCCTCGGCTGGAGCACCCAGCAGGAGGCCACCGCCCGGATGAAGGTCTCGGGCACCTCGCCCCGCTACCCCGGCCTCTACGGCTGCGTGGCGGTCGCGCAGCCCGCCAGCGCCGCTCGCCTGGACGCGCTCCCCGCGGAGTTCCCCGAGACCTGGGAGCCCCAGGGCCTGGTCAAGAGCATGGTCGAGATCGGCCACGCCTTCGACCACCTGAAGGCGATCCGCGACGCCGGCTGGAAGGCGCCCGCCGACCACCCCGACCTGGTGCCCGCGGCCGAAGCCGGCCGGCTGGCCGACCTGTTCCGCACCATGGACACCGCCGAGCGGCCGCACGACTTCGTCGAGTGGACCGCCAGCTCGCAGCGCCTCGCGAGCGAGATCGAAGAGGCGATCGTGGCCGGCGAGGTCGACCCCGCCGCCCTCGACGCGCGCCTGCAGGCGATCGGCACGTCCTGCCAGGACTGCCACACGCCCTACCGCAACCAGTAGGCAGCGCTCACGCTTCACCCACGGCCCGCCGGAGCGCGACCTCGCTCTACGTGAAGCTCCGTGTTCTCTGGGCTCTCCGTGGTTCATTCCTCGAGCCACAGGGCGCTCTCGAACTCAGCGACAGCGGGCCGTTCTCCTCGCCTTACAGGAAGCGCCGCGCCCAGCGCGGCGGGTTGCGACCCAGGCGCCGGTCCGCGTCCAGCGCGTTGTTCCGCAGCCCGTTGCGCCCCGCTGCGTAAGCGCGAATCTGGCTGCGCGCCGCCGAGGAGGCCTGCGCGTCGCCGAGCGCGAGGGCGTGAATGTGCGGCGCGAAGGAGTCCGCGCCGCGCCCGCGGCTCCAAGCCGCGAAGCCCGCTCGCCGGAGCGAGCGCACCATGTCGTCAACGGTGCGCCGCGAGCGACCGCGGGTGCGGATATCGACCGCGCCCCCGCCGCCGTGGGTCCCGCCGCTGGCGGCCACGCTGCGGCTGTAGCTGCCCTGGGTCAGCTCGAAGCGGAAGCCGGCGTGGCCCAGACCGGCCATGATCCGCTCGGCTCGCTGCAGGAGCTCGACGGTGCGGCGGTTGAGGGTCACCCCGCGGAAGCGCGTGCGCTGGTAGTTGGCCGCGGGCGGCGTCGTGTCCCAGCCCGCGGGCCCGCTGGGTGCAGGCGGAGCCGGCGCCGGGGCGCTCGCGCCGAGGTAGGCGCCGTGGACCCAGGCCGCGCCGCCGCGGTAGTCGATCCGCCGCCAGGCGCCGCTGCTCCCCCTGACCCGGACCTGCGCGCCGCGGCTGAGCTGACCCAGGCGACGGTAGCCGGTCCCGGGGCCGCTGCGCACGTTGAGGGCGCCGGCGGTCACGACGCGCGTCGTGGCTGGCGCCGGCGCGGGCGCGGGCGCAGCAGCGACCGTGCGCAGGTAGGTCCCGTAGGCCCAGCCCTCGCGCGCGCCGGCGCGCAGCTTGACCCAGCCGCCCGAGCGAGCGAGGACCGGATAGCGCTGACCGCGGTAGAGCACGCCGACTCGACCGTGCTGGGTCCCGGGGCCGCGGCGCAGGTTGAGCGCGCTGGCCCTGACCTCGACGGTCTCGGCCAAGGCGAGCGACGCGCTCGAGGCGAGCACGATCAGGGCCAGCGGAGCGATGTGTGTAGTTGACAAGTCAGACCTCTCTTTCGCCCGAACCAAGGCATGGGACGTTCCAGCGCGCCCGCGCCCGCGGAAGTCCAAGCGCCCCAGGCGAAGCGTGCGGATCGCGCACGCCCTGGCGCGTCCCGAATGCGGCCCTGAATTGCAGGTGAAAGAAAGGAGCTCGCTTGCCAGGGTCCGCGAGAGGGCGTTAGATCGCTGACATGAGCTCCGCCGAGCTGCTCCTCGCCTGCGCGACCCTGGCCCCCAACCTCGCGTTCTTCAGCGAGCTGGGCTTTCGCCTCGCCGAGATCCTCCCCGCCGACGACCCGAGCGAGGCGCTGCTGGTCGGCCACGGCCTGCGGCTCCGCCTCGTCCGCGGCGGAGACGCGCCGCCCGCGCGGCTGCGCCTGTGGGTCGACGACGCGAGCGACGCCGGCGAGCGCGTGGCGCCCAACGGGACGCGGGTCGAGCTCCGGCTCGCGGGCCCGCCCTGGACCCTGCCCGCCGCGGAGCCCGCCTTCGAGCGCAGCGCGCAGGCGAGCTGGCAGGAGGGCCGGGCGGGCATGCGCTACCGCGACCTGGTGCCCTCGCGCCAAGGCGGTCGCCTGATCGCGAGCCAGATCCGAATCGAGGAGGGCGGCCCGGTCCCCGACTACGTCCACTACCACGAGGTCCGCTACCAGCTGATCCTCTGCCTGCGCGGCTGGGTCGAGGTCGTCTACCAGGACCAGGGTCCCCCCTTCCGGCTGGAGCCCGGCGACTGCGTGCTCCAGCCGCCGACGATCCGCCACCGGGTGCTGAGTTGCTCTCCCGGCCTCGAGGTGCTCGAGCTGGGCTCGCCCGCGCGTCACCCCACTCGGGTCGACCACGAGCTCGAGCTGCCGACCGGCGTCGTGGACCCCGAGCGCCGCTTCGGCGGGCAGCGCTTCGTGCGGCACCGCGCGAGCGAGGCGAGCTGGGAGCCCTGGCGACACGCGGGCTACGAGGCGCGCGACACGGGGATCGCGGCCGCGACCGGGGGCCTGCTCGACGTGCGCGTCGCCCGACCAGCCGGCGAGCCGGAGCCCGACCCCTGGACGCACCCGGGCGAGCTGCGCTTCCTCTTCGTGAGCGCGGGCGAACTCACGCTCCAGCGCAGCGGGGAGGCCGACGCGCTGCTGCGGGCCGGCGACGCCGTGGTCCTCCCGCCTGGGCTCGAGCACGCCCTGGCCCGCCCGAGCGCGGACCTGGAGCTGATCGAAGCCCTGGTGGCTGGCGCGTGAGCGAAGACCCGGCGAGCGAGCCCCCAGCGAGCGAACTCCGGCCCGGCGCCCCGACGCCGATCTCGTGTCCCTCCTGCCGACGCACCAACTGGAACCGCGACACCTGCGAGCGCTGCGGGCTGGTGTTCGGCGCGCCGCCTCCGGGCTGGCAGGAGCGGCTGCGCGAGGTCCCCGCCCCCTACTACGTGCTCGTCGTCGTCTGCCTGACGTTCTTCCTCGCCGGCGCGCTGGTGAGCGGGCGGACCTATCGGGTCGTCGGGCGCAGCCTGGGCGAGGGCCGCCCGGTGGTGATCCTCCTCCACGGCTACGGCGCCTCGGGCACGGACCTCGTGCCGCTGGCGGAGCGCCTCGCGGCGCGGGCGACGAACGCGAGCTTCGTGGTCCTGGCCGCCCCGCACGGCCGCGTCGGAAAGGCCTGGATGCAAGGCGGCCAGCTCGAGCAGGTCAAGGAGCAGGTCGAGGTGTCGCGCCAGCGGATCCTCGACACGATCGCGGACGTCGAGGCCGCAGGGGTCGCGCCCGAGCAGATCTACCTGGGGGGCTTCTCCCAGGGCGCCATGATGAGCCTCGAGGTGGCCTGCGGAGCGCCGATCGGCCGGCGGCTGGGAGGGCTGATCCTCATGAGCGGAGGCTGGCCCAGCTGGCCCGGGGTCAACGAGGCGGGCGACCTCGCCAACCTGGTCCCGGGCGCGCCCGTGCTGGTCGCGCACGGGCGCAACGACACCGTGCTCGGCTTCTCGAAGGCTCGAGACGTCGCCGGCCAGTTCGAAGGCAAGAACGTGAACCTGATCTTCTTGCCCTTCGAGGGCGGCCACAAGATCCCGCCCGAGGTGACCGAGGTGGTGGCCACCCTGTTGGGCGCCAACTAGCGCTCTTCCTGGCGCACCTCGCGGCGGGTGTCGCGCTGAAGCTGCTTGCGCTGCAGCGCTCGCGGGTTGTCCGCTAGACTGTGGCCGGACCGCGGGGAGACGAGGAGCGACGTGGGGACCGCCAAGATCCTGGTGATCGACGACGAGCAGAGCCTGCTCGAAGTGCTCGAGATCGTGCTGGGCCGCTCGGGCTACGAGGTTCGGACCGCCGCCACCGAAGAGGCCGGCTACGCCGCCTTCCGCGAGTTCAAGCCCGACCTGGTCCTGCTCGACCTGCGGATCGGCGGGGTGGGCGGCCTGGAGCTGCTGAACCAGCTCAAGGAGACCGACCCCCTGGTGCCCGTGATCGTGATCACGGCCTACTCGACCTGGGACAACGCGGTCGAGGCCATGCGCCGGGGCGCCTACGACTTCATCAAGAAGCCCTTCGACGACAACGACCTCGTGCGCGAGGTGGTGGCGCGCGCGCTGGCCCAGCGGACCATGCTCTCCAAGGGCGAGCTGCGCGACGCGGCGTCGGAGATCCTCGGCAACTCGGAGCCGATGCGCTACGTGCTCGACGTGGTCAAGCGCGTGGCGCCGACCGACTCGACCGTGCTGGTCACGGGCGAGAGCGGCACCGGCAAGGAGCTCCTGGCGCGGGCCATGCACTACTGCAGCCACCGCGCCGGCGGGCCCTTCCTCTCGGTCAACTGCGCCGCCTTCCCCGAGACCCTGCTCGAGAGCGAGCTCTTCGGCCACGTGCGCGGCGCCTTCTCGGGCGCCCACGCCGACAAGAAGGGCCTGATCGAGGTCTGCAACGAGGGCACCTTCTTCATGGACGAGGTCGGCGACCTCAGCCCTGGGACCCAGGTCAAGCTGCTGCGCGTGCTCGAGGAGCGCCGCCTGCTCCCCGTCGGCGGGACCAAGCCGCGCAAGATCGACGTCCGCTTCGTGTGCGCGACCAACCGCGACCTCGAGGAGGCCGTCCGCGACGGCAGCTTCCGGGCCGACCTCTACTACCGGATCAACGTCCTGCCGATCCACCTCCCGCCCCTGCGCGACCGGCGCCAGGACATTCCGCTCCTCGCCGCGCACTTCATGAACAAGTACGCGCGCAAGCTGAAGCGCGAGCTGAAGGGGATCACGCCGGAGGTCCAGCAGCGGCTCATGAACTACGCCTGGCCGGGCAACGTGCGCGAGCTGGAGAACACGATCCAGCGCGCCGTGACCCTGGCGCGGCGCGACGTGCTCGACACCGACCCGATCCTGGCCGGCCGACGCGCGCCGGCGGAGAGCGCCCCCGACGAGTCGGTGATCTCGATCCCCGACGAGGGCCTCGACCTCGAGAAGCGCCTCGAGGAGATCGAGCGCCGCTACCTGCTGGCCGCGATCGACAAGACCGAGGGGCACCTGACCAACGCGGCCAAGCTGCTCGGGATCTCGTTCCGGGCGATCCGCTACAAGGTCAAGAAGTACGGCCTGCGCGAGAGCGGCGTCGGCGAGCTCTAGCTCCCCTTCAGCCCGACTTTCCGTCCGCCTCCGGACGATGTGCCCGTCGCCGCCTGGCGACACCCCACGAAAGATGGGCGTTCGTGCCTGGCGCGAACCCTTTCTCACTGTGTTTTGGCGACTTAGGTGCCTGGCTCCGCCCTTGCAATGACTTCATGCGAGGGAGGAGGCCGAGACACCGCACCCGAAGACGACCAGGACACAGACCATGAAGCTCAGCCAGCTCTGCTTGGCCCTCGCCCTCAGCCTGGGCGCCGCGCCAGCCTTCGCCCAGCCGATCGACCCGCAGCCCGAGCCACAGCCTGCCCCGCAGGCGGATCCGGTGTTCCGCGGGCCCAAGGTCCACGGCGGGGCCTGGAAGACCGAGAAGGCCTGGAGCGACGCCGCCTCCCCGGACGGGTCGCTCGGCTCCTACGCCTACCACTACCGCGCGTGGGCGCTCGAGCGCGCCGATCGGCACGCCGAGGAGCGGACCAAGCTCGACTGCGCAGACCTCTCGATCCACATGATCTGCGAGTACGCCGCGCTCAATAAGCTCCCCCTGAGCTGGCGCGTCTACTACCCGGCCGAGCGGCGTTTCTTGACCTTCTCCAACACCGACCGCCAGTTCTCCTCGCCCGAGGACTTCCAGCGCTGGTCGATGCACTTCCTCGGCGCCATGAACCTCGCCGACAACACCTACGCGATCAGCTACGACGAGTGGACCGGCGGCGACATGGTCCTCATGGACTGGAACCAGTCGGACGAGTCGCCCAACTTCGAGGGGCGGACGGTGTGGCACACCTACCTGATCGGTAAGCCGGACGAGGTCATCTACTACGGCAACATCAGCAACGGCAACGCGCTGGCCGTGACCCGCGTGACCGGCGGCAGCCGAATGGACATGGTCCGCAACCACCCCGACCGCCACGGCTACAGCCCGCGCCGCTACTCCGTCATGCGCGGCAACGTGTGGGGCCCCGTGAGCGAGCGCGCCGAGGTGATCCGGGTCAACCACTGGGTCAACGTCCGCGCCGAGCCCAACTCCCAGTCCGACAAGGTCGGCCAGGCCAACAAGGGCTCGATCGTGCCCGTGCTGGGCCGCCAGGGGGTGTGGGTCAAGGTGCTCGACGCCGAGGGGAACATGGCTTGGATCCATGGCCTGTTCTTGAAGACGCTGCCCCAGCCCGAGCCGGAGCCTGAGGCGATCGAGGTCGACGCCGACGAGGACGGGCTGACCCCGCCCGAGGTCGTCGCTGGCGCGATCGACCGCCTGCGCCCCCTCGAGTAGGCGCGTTCGCCCGGGAAGGGGCGAACGAGCGAAAGGAGAACGAGCCGCCGTGGTCGCCACGGCGGCTCGTTTCGTGTGGGTGTGGCGCTAGCGGGCGCTGTCTCGCGCCTGGACCAGCAGGTTGCGCTCGACCTGGTCGGCGCCCGCCGCGGCGCAGGAGAGCGCCATCAGCGTGCTCAGCCCGACCACGGCGGTCAGGCCGAGGCTGGAGAGCAGCTCGCGGAGGAAGTGAGTCGTCAGGGCCTGGGGGAGCACGATCGCGACGACCGTGAGCGAGATCAGGCCCAGCAAGCCCGCGGGGAAGAGGCCGAGCACCACGTCGTGCACGCGGTCCAGAGGCGTCCGCTCGGCGCAGGTCGCGTGGCGGAGGCGCTGGTAACAGAGCAGGCTCGCGATCCCGGCGACGGGGAGAGAGGCGACGAGCAGGGCTATGAGTCCCGAGGATCCGAGGCTGAGGATCGAGCTCAGGCCTTCGGCGAGGCCGGCGCCTTCGGCGCGCTCGGCCACGAAGGTCACCTGGAGGAGCGCCACGGCACAGGCGGCCAAGGCGAGCAGGCCTGCGAGGGCGGACGCTCCGAGGTCGAGGCGGCGGCTCGGGTCGCGGCGCTCGGCCCACAGCTCGGGGAGCGCGGCTGGAGCGAAGCTCAGCCCGAGCGCGCAGGTCAGCACGAGGCCCCAGGGCTCGACGGCCCCGCCGAGGCCCGCGACGGCGGAGAGCAGGCTGGCGCAGACGTAGGTCGCGGTCAGGACAGCCGCGCCGGCGGCGCCGCGCAGGGTCGCGCGGCGGAGGTTGCTCGCGCTGAGGACGCGGCGGGTCTCGCGGGGCGAGAGGAGGTTGGGGAAGGGCTCGGGGCGGTGGCGGCCGCGGGGGGCGGCGAGCAGGAGCGTGGCGCCCGCCAGGAGGAGCGCGAGGGCCCCGCAGAGGACCGGGCCGGCGGGGAGGGCGTCCTCTTGGGGGAAGAGCGCGTCGAGGGTTTGGGCGGGGGTGGGCGGGGTTTGGGTGGTTGGGGTGGGGGGAATCACCAGGACGTCGCCGTCGGCGTCGAGGACGGTTCGGCCTTCGAGGAGCCGGGTGCCGTCGAGGACCAGGGCGTCGTCGGGGGTGGCCCGCTGCGGGGGCTGCGTGGGGACGCTGGGCAGGGACCTCTCGGAGGTGGAGAAGGTCGGCGAGGTGGGCAACCAGGCGGGGTTGGTGCGGATCGGAGACGAAGGGGCAGGCGCAGACGGAGACGGAGACGGAGACGGAGACGCGTGAGGAGCGCGGCGGGCGCGCATCCGGATCGTGGGGATCGGCGGGGGTGCCGCGGCGGTCGTGGCGGTTGGCGCAGGCGCGCTCGCGCGCAGGGCTCGGGTTTGGGGCCGCGGTGAGGCGTGGTCCTCGTCACCCGTGGTGGCTTCTAGCTCGGACGTGGCCTTGGGTGAAGCTGAGAGGCGCTGGCTGCCGCCAGCGCTGACGCAGCCCGAGAGCCCCAGTGACAGTGACAGTGACAGTGACAGTGACAAGCCCACCAGGGCGATCCAAACCGGTCCCTCGCGCATGCAGCTCCTCCTGCCGCGCGCAGGGGGGCAGCGGTCGAGGAGCCTCGCTCGCGAGGCTCCGATCAGGTCCCTGTCGGCGGCGTCATGGAGGAGAGCTTCGCGAAGGGCGTGCCGTGGTGGGGACGGTGGGCGGAAGGGGGTTAGGGGCCGGGGGGGTGTCGCCGGCGGGGTTGGAGCTGTCTCCGGCGTTGGCGGGGAGAGCTGTCGCTGGTTCGTGGGCGCCCTGAGAAGGCGAGCATCGACTGGGGTTGGGCGCGGGAGCGGGAGCGGGAGCGGGTGCGGCGCTGGTGCGGCGGAGGGTGCGGGTGCGGCGCTGGTGCGGGTGCGGCGCTGGTGCGGCGGAGGGTGAGAGGAGCTGTCGCTGGGTCGGGGGCGCCCTGAGAAGGCGAGCATCGACTGGGGGTGGGGTGGGAGT
>CALDQK010000401.1 GCA_937911525.1 uncultured bacterium | reverse complement strand
GAGGCGGCGCGCCAGGCGCTCGAGGTAGGTCAGGATCTCGGGCTGCTTGGGGTAGACCCGCGTCCAGTTCGGCTCGGGCGCGAAGCTGAACCCGTAGAGGTGGCTGGGGATGTCGCACGCGCAGCCGGGGTAGGTGTTCTCCCACCAGGTCCCGCCCAGGCGAGGGGCCTTCTCGAGGATCTGGAAGGGGATCCGGGCCCGCTGGAGCGCGATCGCGAGGCAGAGGCCCGACATCCCCGCGCCGATGATCAGGACGCGCATGGGCTCAGGCTACTCGCTCCCTCCCCGGGAGGGCGTCCGGCTCGAGGGGGTGGGGGCCTCACACACATCCCGAGCGGCCCGGGTAACCTGTGGCCCGCCTGAACACTCACATAGAGGAGCTTCCATGCCCACGCTCAAGCCTGGCGTCGTCTCCGGCGAGGACTACTTCACCCTGCTCAAGGCCTG
This sequence comes from uncultured bacterium, assembly GCA_937911525.1. GTDB lineage: Bacteria > Planctomycetota > J058 > J058 > J058 > NORP233. The sequence goes on along the minus strand of CALDQK010000401.1, from coordinate 12,780 downwards.
CAAGGACGGTGACTACGCCCTGCCGGCCGTCAACGTCGTCGGGACCAACTCGATCAACGCGGTGCTCGAGGCCGCTGCCCAGACGGGCTCGGACGTGATCGTCCAGCTCAGCAACGGCGGCGCCCAGTACTACGCTGGCAAGGGGCTGCCCGACAAGGACGTGGCCAAGGTCCTCGGCGCGGTCTCGGCCGCCCAGCACGTCCACCTGCTGGCCGAGCACTACGGCGTGTGCGTCGTGCTGCACACCGACCACGCCAACAAGGCCCTGATCCCCTGGGTCGAGGCCCTGATCGGCCACAGCGAGGAGCACCACAAGGCCCACGGGCGCCCGCTCTTCAGCTCGCACATGCTCGACCTCTCGGCCGACCCGATCGAGTTCAACCTGGGCGAGTCGGCCCGGCTCCTCGAGCGGATGGTCAAGATCGGCATGTCGCTCGAGATCGAGCTCGGCGTGACCGGCGGCGAGGAGGACGGCGTCGGCCACGACATCGAGGAGGGGGCTGACAACGCGCACCTCTACACCCAGCCCGAGGACGTGCTCCAGGCCTGGCAGAAGCTGAACCCGATCGGGCACTTCTCCCTCGCGGCCTCCTTCGGCAACGTGCACGGCGTCTACAAGCCCGGCAACGTCAAGCTGCGCCCCGAGATCCTCGACAACTCCCAGAAGCTGGTCGCCGAGAAGTGCGGCACCGAGGCGCGCCCGCTCGACCTCGTGTTCCACGGCGGCTCGGGCTCGGAGACGAGCAAGATCGAGGAGGCCGTCCGCTACGGGGTGTTCAAGATGAACATCGACACGGACACCCAGTTCGCCTTCGCCAGCCCGGTCGGCGCCTACGTCAACGAGAACCCGACCGCCTTCACCCACCAGCTCGACCCCGAGTCGGGCAAGCCCTACAAGAAGGTCTACGACCCCCGCGCCTGGCTGCGGAAGGGCGAAGAGGGCATGGCCGCCCGCGTCGTGGAGGCCTTTGAGGTCCTCGGCTCCAAGGGCAAGAGCCTGGCCCGGAACTAGGCCTCTAGAACCTAACCCCCTCTCCGCAAATGACTTGCGAAAGGGGGTTGGCTTCGGGCAAATGCGTGAATACCATTCACTTCGTGAACGGCACACGCACCAAGGCCTGGGAACGACGACGCGCGGCGAAGCGGGAGCGGATCCTCGACGCCGCCCGCGAGCTGGTAGTCGAGGGCGGCCTGGACGCGCTCACGATCAACGGCCTGGCCCGCCAGCTGGACTACTCGCCCGGCGCGCTCTACCGCTACTTCCGCTCCAAGGAGGCCCTGATCGTGGCCCTTCAGGTCGAGGCGGTCGAGACCTTCCGGGGTCTGCTCCAGGAGCGCCTGAGGAGCCTGAGCGAGGCTCCGCCCCTGGCGCGGATCCTGGCGGTGGTCGAGGTCCACCGCCAGCTCGCCGACGTCTCGCCGGCGGACTACCGCCTGGTCAGCGCCACGATCGCCGATCCGCGCCAGCTCGTGCACGACGCCGAAGAGCAGGCCGCCTCCTACGCCGCCTTCGCGGGGCTGATCCAGCAGGTCAGCCAGACCCTGCTCGACGCCGAGCAGGCCGAGGAGCTCGGCCCGAGCGACGACCCCGCCCAGCGGGCGGTCCTGCTCCTGGCCAGCCACCAGGGCTTGCTCCAGCTGGGCAAGGTCTCCCGCTACGCGCCCGACCTGCTCGACCCGCGCCGCCTCGGCGACGCGCTGGTCGACGGGCTGCTCACCGGCTGGGGCGCCGACCCCAGCCAGATCCCCTTCACCCGCGCGCTGCTGCGCGCTCCCCAGGACGACGACGCATGATCCTCTCCCTCACGATCGCCTTCGCCGCCGGCGTGTTCACCTGGTCCCTCGCGGAGTACCTCCTGCACCGCTTCAGCGGTCACGAGCGCAAGTTCTCGCCCGAGTTCTCGCGCCAGCACCTGATGCACCACGCGGACACGGACTACTACGCGCCCACCAGCCGGAAGCTCCTCGTGGCGACTCCGGTCCTCGTGCTCGCGGGGCTCCTGGTGGGGGTGCCCTGCGGCGCTCCGGTCGGCGTCGCCTTCGCCCTCGGCTTCGGCGCCTTCTACGGCTTCTACGAGGTGCTGCACCGCCGGACCCACACCCACGCCCCGATCGGCGCCTACGGCCGCTGGGCCCGGCGCCACCACCTGCACCACCACTTCCGCAGCCCCAAGAAGAACCACGGCGTGACCAGCCCGATCTGGGACATCGTGTTCCGCACCTACGACGCGCCCCAGCCCCAGCTCAAGGTCCCGCCCAAGCAGGTCATGGACTGGCTCCTCGACGAGCAGGGCGAGGTCAAGGCGCCCTATCGCGACGACTACGTGCTCGTGGCTCGTCGCAAGTAAGATCGCGCGCCATGGCGCGCGTTCTGGTTCGAAACCCCGCAGGCTTGGATCGAGCCTGGGCCCAGTCGGTCCTCGCTCAGCACCAGCCGGGGGTCCGGGTGGCGGGGCTCGAGGTCACCGACCTCGACGTCGGCACCACGACCCGGGTCCAGCTGAAGGTCAGCCACGACGCGGACCTCCCGCGACGCTGGTTCGTCAAGCTGCCCTCGCGCTCCTGGAAGGCCTGGGCGATCACGACCCTGCCCCAGCTCCCCCAGACCGAGGTCCGCTTCTACCGCGAGCTGAGCGCCAAGGTCCCGATCGCCCACCCGCGCGCGCTGGCGGCCGAGCGGCGGACCGGGCGCGGCTTCTTGCTGGCTCTGGCCGACGTGACCGAGGAGGGCGCCGCGCCGGGGCACCCGAGCCACTCCTTGAGCGCCGCGCGGGCCGGCAACATGGTCGAGCTCTTGGCGCGCCTGCACGCCGCCTTCTGGGAGTCGCCTGCCCTCAGCGGCGAGCTGGCGTGGCTGGCCGGGCCGGTGCGGCGGCTCGAGGACGGCCTCGGCAGCGCGATGGCGGTCCCCCTGATGCGCCGCGGCCTGGCCCTGGCGGGGGAGCTGATCCCGAGTGAGCTCCACGCGCCTGCCCTCAGCTACGCCGCCGCGCGCCGCCGCGTGATGCGCGTCCTCAGCGCTGGCCCTCAGACGCTGATCCATCATGACTGCCACCCGGGCAACCTCTACTGGCGTGGCGAGCTGCCAGGGCTGCTCGACTGGCAGCTCGTGCGCAGCGGGGAGGGGATCAGCGACGTGGCCTACCTGCTCGCGACCGCGCTCACGCCCGAGCTGCGCCGCGCCGAGGAGAGCGAGCTGCTCGCGCGCTACCGCGACACGCTCCTGGCCTGCGGAGTGGCCGCCCCGCCCCTCGCCGTGCTGCGCGAGCGCTACGCGATCCACCTCACCTACGCCTTCGAAGCGATGGTCGTCACGCTGGCCGTGGGCGGGCTGATGGAGTCGCAAGCCCTCGCGGGCCTGATCGAGCGCAGCGCGGCGGCCGTGGCCGACCACGGCGCCTTCGCCTGCGTAGCGGCGCTGCTCTAACTGCGCTCCAGCGAGCCTTCCGGCGGGCCTGGTCGGCTCAGTCGACCAGCGCCTCCAGGTAGGCCTTCCGCTTGCCCAGCCGCTCGGCGTAGGCCTCGAGCGTCGGCTTCCCCTCGAGCCAGCCGAGGGCCTTCCCCCAGAGCAGGGTCGAGCCGATCATCACGTCGGCGGCGCTGAAGGCCTCCCCGAGCAGGTAGGGGCCGCCGGCGTCGAGGGCCTTGGCGACCACGTCCAGGGCCTCGGACAGGTCCGCGAGCGCGCGCTGCTTCGCCTCGTCGTCGCTGGCGAGCATGTAGCCGACCGCGGTGGCCTCGACGGTGGCGACGTTGAAAACGATCCACTGGTAGTAGAGCCCGCGCTCCTTGCTGCCCGGCTCGGGGGCGAGCCCCTTCTCGGGGAACTTGTCGGCGAGGTGCAGGATGATCGCCGCGGACTCGAAGATCTTCGTCCCGCCGTCGTCGAGGGCCGGCACCTTGCCGAGGGGGTGGATCAGGCGGTATTCGGGTCGCTCGCACTCGCCGCCCGCGCGGTCGACGGGGACCAGCTCGTAGTCGGCGCCGAGCTCCTCGAGCAGCCAGCGGACTCGGCCGGCGCGGGTCTTGGGGGCGTAGTAGAGGCGGATCGTCATGGGGGCTCTCCTTGGGCGCGCACCCTAGGACAAGCGCGCGGCGTTAGCGAGGGGGCGGGTAGAGGCGCATGGCAGCCAGGTAGAGCAGGGCGTGCTCCCACACGTGGGGAACGTCGTTCAGGCAGCGGAAGCGCACCTGGTCCCCCTCGCGCGTGATCCGGTAGTGCTCGCCGACGAGGTCGGTCCCGGGGGCCGGCAGCCCGCGGGCGAGGGCCAGATAGGCCGCCTCCAGCTCTGCTCTCCGAGGATGAGCGGGGCCCCAGATCGTGCTCAGCGCGAGCACGTGCTTCGCGTCGTAGCCGCTGCGCGGGATCTCGGCCTGGAGCACGGCCTGGAGCCTCTGCCACAGCGCCTCGCCCTGGGCCGCCGCGCGCGGGTCCTCGGGTCGCAGGAGTCCGCAGGGCCAGAGCGACCAGGCTCCGCCGTCCAGCTCCTTGAAGCTGCCGTCGACGAGGCGGCCCTCCTCTTCGCTCCAGAAGCGCGCCAGGCCCGCGGCCTCGACCTCGTCGCGGCGCGCCCGATAGCGCGCCAGGAGCTCCGCCGGCGCCCCGACTTCGGCCCCGAGCACCTCGGCCGCGCGCAGCCCGGCGACGATCGCGGCGACCCCTTGGATCCCCCGCTTGAAGGCGGGGTTGTCGTCCTCGTGGGCCGGGAGGTGCAGCCCGCTCAGGGGGTCGCGCCAGCGCACGAGGAAGTCCGCCCCGAGGCGGACCGCGGGCCACACCCGCGCGGCGTAGTCGGCGCGCTCCTGGCCGCTGAGGAAGCGCGCGTGCTCGGCCAGGGTCCAGGCCGCCAGGGCGGCGTTGTCGATCTCGAGGAAGATCGGGCCTCCGGGCGTCCCGTCCTCGTAGGTGTTCATGGGGAAGGTGCCGGCCAGGAGCCCCGCGGACCGCTGGACCCCGAGGTAGTAGTCGTTGTGCCGCGCGACGAGGCCCGGGTAGCCGGCCTCGTCGAGGGCCAGGTTGAGGAAGGCCCCGTCGCGGGCCCAGTCCAGGGCGTAGGGGAGCTGCGTCGCGACGCTCGCCACGATCGAGCCCGTCCGCCGATCGCAGGCGTTGCGGATCGCGAGCAAGCTGCGCTTGGCCAGCCGGAGCACGTCTGGGTCTTCGCTCGCGGGGAGCCGCGCGCGCGCCAGCCAGCGCCGCCACTCGGCCCGGCTCTGCTCGCGCAGCCGCTCCCAGCCTTCCGCTCGCGCCGCCTTCAGCAGGGTGCGCGCGCCGCCCTCGCCGTCGAGGCGCTCTCCGGCGCACAGGTAGAGGGTCGCCCCTGCGCGGTCCCCGACCTCGAGGTCCCGCGCCAGGAGCGCGACCGCTCCGCCAGCGGCGAAGCCCGCAGCCGCCGCGGAGCTTCCCCAGGGCAGGGGCCCCGCGCGGGGATCGGGGCGGACCTCTGCCCGCGCGCTCGCCCGCTCGGTCCCGAGGGCGAAGGTCACGCCGCCGCCGGGATAGCGCGCGTCGAGCCCGTCGACCCAAGCCGCCGGGTCCGCGGGCGCAGCTGGGAGCTCGTGCTCGCCCTTCGGCCGCGTCCAGACCAGGGCGTCGTCGCCGGCGTGAAAGGCGGCCGCGAAGTCGTTCTCGTCGTCGAGGGCCCAGTCCGAGATCGCCGCGTAGGGCAGCTTCCTGGTGCAAGGCGCGAGGTTCAGGTGCCACTGCACCCGGGCCGGCTCCGGGCCGCCCTCACCGAGCTGCTCCAGGCGCACGTTCCACACCAGGAGGTCGCGCGCGGGGTGCACGAAGAGCGTCTCGACCGCGAGCAAGCCCAGCTCGACGCTGCGGTGCTCGGTCACGACCACGTCGCAGCTCGCGTCCAGGTAGCGCTGGGTGGTCTCGAAGGTCGCGTCCCGGAGCCAGTGGGTTCGTCCGGCGAGCTCGACGCCGACGAAGGCTCCCATTCCCTCGCGGGCCCCGCGACCCAAGGGCTGCTCGGGGACGGCGCGGTAGTGCACGTGGTCGCGCCAGGCGGGCCCCGGCCAGCGCAGGAGCGTGAGCGTCCCCGCTCGCGATACGCCCGCTGTCAGCCCGCCCGCTCCGCTGACCGCGTTTTGATCCGTGGGGTGGTCTTCGATCAGGCGCGGCACGTCGGGGATCAGCGCGATCCCCGGCGGCAGGAGCAGGGACCCCAGCGCTGCCGCGTGGAGGGCAGCGAGGAGCAGCAAGCCGCCCCGCTCCCGCCACGGCTGCTCCCCCGCGCGGCGCCCCAGCCGGGCGGCGTCCAGGACGCTGGCCAGCCACAGCGCGCCCAGGAGCAGGGCCCAGCCTTGCAGCAGCCCCAGGCGGTGGAGCAGGCGGTGCGCGTTGGCCACCAGCGAGAGCAGCAGCGCCCAGATCGCCAGCCCAAAGGCCAGCCCACGACCTGGGCGCCGCGCCGCGAGGTGCCCGAGCCCCGGCGCGAGGACCCCCCAGGCCGCAGCGCTCAGCCGCTGACGAAGGGCCGGCCCCACCTCGGGCCCGGGGTCGGGCTGAGGCCCCCTCTCCTGCTCTGCGCTCTCCTGCACGCCCTGGACTCTACAGCGCGTACACGAAGCGGGCCGCCACCCTCGGGTGACGGCCCCGCTCGGGTCAGCTACGCGCGGCTGCGCGCTACTCCCACTTCAGCTCGGCTTCCGCTCCGGTCGCGACCATCGTGACCTTCATCACCGAGGCCGAGGTCTTCATCAGCGCCATCCGGGCGGCCAGCGACTTGACCACCTCGTTGTCGCTCCACATCCACTCGTCGCCGTTGTCGTAGACGCACTTCTTGACCTCGACGCTCTCGCCCAGGTCGAGGGTCTCCATGCTGGGCGGCTCCTTGAGCGCGTAGCCGCCCTGGGGCCCCTCGGTCTTGAGGGGCACGCCCTCGACGTCGCCCTCGACGCCGGACCACGACTTGTAGGTCTTGCCCTGGACCTCGGTCACGTAGAGCTTGGCCTGGTAGGTGCCAGCCGGGACCTCGACCTCGACATCCTCTCCCTCGGGCGCTTCGGCCGGCGGGGGGGCGTTGTAGGCCACGATCTTGATCTGCTTGCCCGCCTCGCCGCGCTTGCCGAGGACGGCCTTGGTCACCTTGCCGCCATCCTTCTCGACGACGAGGCCCATCAGCATGTCCTTGGCGTCGGGCGACATGGACGCGTAGTTGGCCATGCCCTGGCTGGTCTCGAGGTGCCACACCCCGTCGCCCTCGCCCACGACGGCCAGGGTGTGCTTGCTGGTGTTGCCGCCGGCGGTGGTCTCGATCTCGACCTTGAAGCCGACCTTGGCGTCTTCGCCGATCATGACCAGCGGCGGCGCCTGGATCATGGTGGTCAGGTCGAGCTTGTAGGCCCCGGGCTGCGGGGCGGCGGCCGCGGCGACCTGAGCCGCCTCGAAGGCGAAGGTCTTCTCGACCTGCTTGCGCCCCGACTCCTTGCCCGCGTCGTCGAAGGAGATCTCCTCGACCTTGGCCTTGAGGGTCGTCCCTGAGCGCGTGACGACCCACTTGCTCTTGAGGGCGTCCTGCTCGCCCTTGAACACGAAGGTCGCCTGACCCTCGAGCTTGTCTCCCTTGCGGGCCAGCTCGAACTCGTACTTGGAGAAGATCTCTTCGCCCTTCTCCTCGCCGTCGGGCCACACGTAGGTGCCTTCGACCAGCTTGCCGGTCACGGTCGAGCCGTCGTCTTCGACCTCGAAGGTCGCGCCGTTGTCCTCGCGCTTCCACTTGCCTGCGAAGAGGTTCGAGCCGTCAGCGGGTTGGGTCTGCTCCTCGGGCTCGGGCTCGGGGTCGGTCGGATTGCTGACCGGCAGACAACCCCAGAGCGCGAGGGGCGCCAGGAGCGTGGCGGCGAGCAGGCTACGACGCAGGCTGGACATGGACTTCCTCCCTTGGAAGAGCCCCTGTATACCGGCCCTCGCGGACCGCCGCTACTCCCCTTCGGCGCGCTGGGGTCGACGGTCGAGCCAGGCGCGCCAGGCCTTGCCGTCGGTGCCGTGGTCCTCTCCCGAGATCGACTTGAGCGCCGCGCGCGCCCGACCCTGGATCTCGCGCAGCGTGTGCATCACGACCTTGGTCTTGACCTGGAGCATCGAGGCCTCGGGCAGCTCGATCGGGGCGTCGATCGCGGCCCCGCCGCGCGTGCCGAGGTTGACGGGCACGCGGCGCAGTCCGCCCGCCGTGACCTGGGTGGCGTTGATCTCCATCTCGACCTTCTCGAGCACGAACACCAGGCTGGGCGCTGCGACCTCGCCCATGCCCGCCAGATACTCCATGGCTCGCACGCGCCGCTTGGGGAGGGTCTGGAGCGTCGCGATCTGGCCGTAGTAGTCGCGGGTCCGCGTCTTGTCGAGCTGGCAGGCGGCGTAGTGCGCGCGCGCCCGCAGCTTGGGGTGCTTGCTCAGGACCGCCGTCTTGACCAGCGGACGCTCGGCGTCCACGCCCTTCAGCTTGGGCAGCTCCTTCAGGGCGAGCTGCACGAGGACCTCGCTGTCGGCGTCGTCGAGCTCCTTGGCGTAGGGCCCGACGCGGGCGGCCGGCGGCCAGCGCTCGAGCTCGGCCAGGACCTCGGGGCGCTCTCGCTCGGGGGTGCGCTTGTAGCGGCGCAGCAGCTTGCTGACCTCCTTGCCCTGATTGGAGAGCAGGCGCTGGCGCAGCTTGAGCCGCTTGCGCTCGATCCGCTCGGGGAGGGGGTGGCCCTGCTCGACCTTGGCGATCGCGCTCAGCTCGACCTCCTGGGTCTTGCCGCGCACGTCGATCAGGCGGATCAGCTTGCGGCCCTCCAGCTCCCCGACCGGGGCGGCGTCGACCAGCTGGATCGTCTCCTTGCCCTCGTCCTCCACCCGGAGGTGGTAGCGCTCGGCCAGGGCGGGAGCCGCGAGGAGGAGGGGCAACAGGAGGGCGATCGGGCGCATGGGGTCTCCAGGAGGAGCAGAGCTGGCCCGAGGGTACACGACGCTCGGGGCGCTCCGGTTCCTGACGACTCCCTCAACGCAAAGACCCCCGCCGGTTGGGGCGGGGGTCGGTGGGCTCTCCGAAAGAGACGAGGAACCTAGCGGTCGCGGAGTCGCTTGCTGCTGGCGTCGAGGAACTCGCGCTCGGCGTCGCTGAGGGCGTCCATGCCCTCTCGGCCGATCTTGCGCAGGATCTCGTCGAGGCGCTCCTCGAGCGCGGCGGGGCTCTCGCCCTCGCTGTCCTCCTCGTGCTCGAGCCAGTCCGACTCGTCCTCTTCGAAGGAGGCCTTCCAGGCGTCGGGCGAGACCTGCCAGGTCTCGCGCTCGGGGGTGCTGTCCTGGATCAGCTCTTGGGTGACCTCGTCGGGCGACATGTTCTCGAGCATCTTCATCAGGCTGTTGAACTGCCAGATCAGGCTCTCGACCGCCTCGACGGTGGTCCCGGCCCGCTCCGCGATCCGCTGGCGGCGCTCGAGGCCGCTCTCGCCTTCGAGCAGGCGGGGGTCGAGCCGCTCGTCGAGGGTCATCGCGCGGAGGATGTTCTCGATCGGCTCGAGGTCGTCGAGCTTGAAGTCCACCTCGCGCAGGACCGCGCCGAGTCCGGGGACCTGGTCGAGGAGGTCCTCGAGGGACCCCATCCCTTTGATCGCCTCGAGGCGCCGCAAGAAATCATCGAAGTTCCAGGCCATTGGTTCTCCTCGGGCGGAGGGGACGCAAGCGCCGGTCCTCACACAACCCCGGGCGCTTCAATCGTAGCGACTGGAATCCAGTGACACAGGGGCGAAGGAGCCTCCGAGTCACGCCACTCTGGCAGGCCCCTGTCGCAAGTCGTTGCGGGGCAACGCTCAGCGCGGGATCGAGCAGGCGACGCGGAAGCCGATCGCGAGGCGCTGAGCGTCGCGGGGGTCCGTGCCCCGGCAGGCGACGTGGGCCACCGACGCGCCGCCAAAGAGCATCCCGCCGCCGCGCCGGATGCGCGTGTGAGATCCCTGCGCTCGGCGGAAGGGCCGCCCGTCGCGGGGGGTCTCGGCCTGGGAGTGGGGATCGTCGGCGCACCACTCCCAGGCGTTGCCGAGGGTGTCGACGAGCCCGAAGGCGTTGGGCGCGCGTCCCTGGGGGAGCACGGGCAGCGGAATGAACCACTGACTCATGCTGCGCACGCGCGGGCGCGCGGCCATGGCGTGTAGCCAATAAACGGAGTTCTCTCCGGCGAGGTCGGGCTCCTCGCCCCACCAGTAGGGGGTCGTGGTCCCCGCCCGGGCGGCGTACTCGAACTCGGCTTCGCTGGGGAGGCGGAGTCCGTCGCCGGCGAGCTCGAGCCAGTTGAGGGTGTGGTCGAAGTGGACGTTGGTCTGCGGATAGGCGGCGCCGTAGCCCTGGACCTGAGGCGCGCCGCTCACGGCCTGCCACTCGCTCTGCAGGACCTCGCCCGCGCCGATCAGGAAGGGAGCGATCCGGACCTCGAGCGTCTCGCCGGGAGGGACCTCGGTGCTGGAGAGCAGCTCTTGGGGCGTCTTCTTGAGGATCGAGGCCAGCGGGTGGTGGGCGGCCTGAAGTCCGGCCCGCTCCAGCGCGCTCACCTCGTGGCGGACCGCCGCGTTGCCGGCCCTGGCCGCGGCCGCCCGATCCCGGAGGCCCATGGGAAAGCGCCCGCCGGGGAGGAGGTGGAGGACGATCCGGGTGCGCGCGTGCTCGAAGGCCGCGATGCGGTGGCGTCGTCCGCCGGCTTCGTAGCTGCGGGTGTGGAGGAAGCGGAAGGCAGGACCCAGCCGCGTCGCGACGGCCTGGATCGCAGCGTCTTGGCGAGCGGGCTCCGCTCGGGCCCAGGCCTCGCGGTCGAGCAGGGGCCCCAGGCCGCGAGCGACCCGCAGGGTCAGGGCCTGACGGTTCCCGGCTGCGTCGACGACCCGCAGGCTCGCCTCGTCGGCGCCGGCGGGGAGGACGTAGCGGAAGCGACCGTCCTCCAGGGGGATCTCTTCGCCTCCGATCTCCAGGGTGACAGGGCTCGCGTCACTGATCCTGCCGCTGAGGGGTGCTCCCTCGGCGAGGTCGAGCAGGCCGGAGGCGCTGACTCCGTCGGGCTCGATCCGGGGCGGGTCGACGTCGCGCGCCACGCGGGCGCTCCACGCTGCGCGTGCCGGCTCGGCGTCGAGGCAGAGACGGAGCTCCAGCGCGGCGCCAGGGGTCAGCTCCAGCTCATGGGCGAAGGCGCCCGAGGCGTCGGCTCGCAAGCGCGCGCGTTCGACCCAGGGGCCGGTCGTGGCGCCGCGACCTTGGAGCGCCAGCGTCTGGTCGGGAGCGGTCTTGCCGCGCAGGGTCAGGCTGGCTGCGCGGGTGTAAGGCGGGAGGGTCTCGACCAGGAGCAGCGGCGCGGCGCCGGGAGGGGTGCTGGGCCCGGAAGGGGGCGGGGTGCTCCCCGCGCTCCGGGAAGCCGCCAGCCCTATCCCTGCCAAGGCCACGAGCGCGACGCTCGCCAGCAGGGCAGGCGTGCGACGCGAGGGCTCCGCGTAGGCGCGGAGCGCGTCGGCGACCTCTCGCATCGTGGCCCGCTCGAGGGGCTCTCGGCGCAGGCAGCGGCGGACCAGCCGAAGCAGCGGCCGGGGGGTAGCGGGCGCGAGCTGGGCGAGGTCGCGCGGCTCTTCGGTCAGGAGCTTCTTGACCAGGTTGACGGCGCTCGCGCCTTCGTAGGGCCGCTCGCCGGAGAGGCAGTAGAAGAGGGTCGCTCCGAACCCCCACACGTCGGTCGCCTCACCGGCGGTCTCCCCTTCCACCTGTTCGGGGGCCATGTAGGCCGGGGTCCCCAGCATGGACCCGGCCCGGGTCAGGCCGCCCTCGCCGTCGAGGAGGGCGGGGTCGTCGCCGCCAGCGTTGGTCAGCCCGAGGTCCTGCTCGGGGCGGGCGAGGCCGAAGTCGACGAGGACGGGGCGCTCGCTGCCTCGCTCGACGAGGATGTTCTGGGGCTTGAGGTCGCGGTGGATCACGCCGTTCTCGTGGCAGGTGACCAACGCGTCGGCGACCGGGGCGAGGAGTCGGGCCAGCCAGCGCGGGTCGTAGTCTCCGGCCCCGCGCGCCTCCGCGAGGGCGACCTCGAGGTCGCGGCCGTCCACGAGCTCCATGGTGAAGAAGGGGAGCTGTCCTTCCTCGCCGAAGTCCGAGACGCGGACGATGTTTGGGTGCTTGAGCTTGGCCAGGGTCTGCGCTTCTCGTTCGAAGCGCGCCAGCAGCTCTCCTTCGGCGCGCGAGAGCATGACCTTGAGGGCGACCGGCTGGTCGAGCTTCGTGTGTCGGGCGCGGTAGATCACCCCCATTCCGCCACGACTGAGCTCGCCTTCGATCGCGTAGCGGCCGAACTCTTGGCCCGCGCCCAGGCGCGTCGCCCTTCCCGCCCCAACGCTCGGTGGCGCAGCGGTAGTGGGGACGGCCAGGGTCGCGAGCCCGTCGGCCGAGGCCGAAGCCAGGGCGGAGGCGTCTGCGGCGGCGGCGCGGCGGACCTCCTCAGCCAGCACGGGAGGAATCTTCTGCCAGGTCAGGAGGACTTGGCACAGGTCGATCCCCTGCCGCTGCGCTTCGCCCCATGCCTGGGAGAGCAGCGCCTGCGGAACTCCGCGCGCCTGGAGGTGGCGGCCCTGTAGTTCGTCCCGACTCATCCCAGCCACAGCGGGCACTCTAGCGGCGCCGGGGTCGGGTTGAAACGAATGGGCAGATCTTGCCCACCGACCTCACGAATCCGGGTCGATCCCACGAGAGTTGCCCTGGACCGCGGCTTGCACTCCCTGCACTTCGTGACGATCCCCCGCCGCTTCCTGCCCAACCAAGCCCACGCGATC
>CALDQK010000400.1 GCA_937911525.1 uncultured bacterium | reverse complement strand
CCGGATCTACGCGTAGCGACGAAGTCGAACCGAGCGCGTTTCGCTCTGAAGTGTGTGCGTGGGCTCCTCGTGTGCTCGCTGTCGCTCGCAATCCGAGCGAACGAAACCTACGGGATTCAGTTCCCCAATCAGTTCACGGGGTTGTAGCCCCTGCCGTTCTCGACCAGGATCCGGTGGCTGGGCTGGGTGCGGTGGCCGAGGTGGAGGTGGGGGCCGCCGGTGCTGGTGTTGGGGCCGTGCCAGATCACCTCGAAGCCGCCGCCGGCGAGGATCGTGCCGCGGTTCTGGCGGATTACGTTGAAGGCCTGCTCGAGGCTCATCCCCTCGACGTAGAAGTCCGCGGCTCGGTGCGCGAGGTGGAGGCTGGTCCGGCTGCCGCCCCGAGGCACGTGGTTGCGGTCACCGCTGGTCAGGATCACCCGCTTGCCGGTCAGGGCCGAGAGCCGCTCGAGGGCCTGGCGGACCAGCGGGTCCGAGACGTTGTAGCCGCGGTAGACCACGTCCCCTGAGCCCAGATTCGTCAGGTCGCCCTCGGGGAGGGGGAAGTCGGCGAGGTCGGCGGGGCTGAAGGGGCGGGCGGCGTAGTCACGCTCGATCTCGCGGGCGAAGCGCAGCCCTTCGCCCGCGGGCGAGGGGTAGAGGGGCGGACCCGCGTAGACAGCGTCCTGGCCGTAGATCCGCGTCCCGCCGTCGTAGATCGAGGGCTGGGTGCGGGTCGGGAAGCGGAGCGGCGTCGCGCCCGACTCCTCGATCTCGTGCTCGAGCTGAGCCACGGTGGCCGCGTCGCTGCGACCGGTGACGGGCAGGTCGTGGCCGCGTTGAAAGGCCTCGAGGGCCTGGCGGGTGGCGGCGTCGAAGGTGCCGGTGACCTCGATCGGGTCCTGGCGCTGGGCGCGGCGGAGGAGGTTGATCCGATCCTGCAGGACCGCCACCTCCCGGTGCTGGTCGCCCTCCTTGAGCGGCGTGGCGCGCAGGTCCACGGGGGGCTCCTCGTAGAGCGCCTCCCAGGTGGCCTCGTTGCTGCGCCCGTTGACGTCGAGGGCGTGGCCGCGCTGGAAGGTCGAGAGCGCGGTGGCGGTGGCCTGGTCGTAGACGCCGTTCTCGTCGATCAGGGGGAGGCCCGCCGCCTTGCGGTGGACGTTGACCCGCTCCTGGAGGCGAGTCACAGCCTGCCCCCGAGTCCCGAGGCCCATCTCAGGGCGCTCGTCGCGGCGCTGCGCGGAGAGCAGCCCGTGGATCAGCCGGCGATCGGCGCGGCCGTCCACCTCCTGCCCGACGATCCGCTGGACCTCGCGGACGGCGTCCTCGGTCCCCGAGCCATACGTGCCGTCGACCTCGATCTCGCTGAGGCCCAGGGCGCGCCGCTGGTGGTTCAGGGCCCGCTGGAGCTCGATCACGCGCTCGCCCTCGTCCCCGCGGACGAGCCCGGCCAGCGCCGTCTGGGTCGTGTCGTCGGCCTCGCCGGTCTGGGGGAGACCCTGGGTGCGCTGGAAGTTGCGCAGCGCCAGCTCGGTCACGGCGTCGAAGCGACCGTGGGTGGGCACGTTGTGGCCGCGCCGCTTGAGGGCCGCCTGAAGGGCGGCAACCCCGCGGCCGCGCATGCCGCGCCGGAGCGGGCGCGCCGGGGGACGGGTCGCAGCCTTCGGCGCGGTCTCGGTGGGGGTCGCGCCGGAGGTGGCCCGACGGGGCTCGCCCTCGGCGAAGGCGGCGCGCAGCCGGTCGGCGGCGCCCTCCTGCGCTTGACCCTGGGCGCTAGCGACGCTCGCGCTGCAGAGCGCCGCGATCAAGACCAGGTGCCTTCCCATCATGCTCGTCCCTTCCTTCTCCGCCCTGCATATGGGCACACCGTGGGCCGGCCCTAAGTGCTTGATCCTACGCATTTCATCGGGCTCGGAGCCAGAGTCCGCGCGTCGCACGGACCAGTTTCGGCTCACTCGGACGGTTCAGTCGGGTGTCCAGCCTGGACGGGTCCCAAAGCCAGGCCCGCTCCGGTCCCCTGCCTTGACCTTTGGAGCGAGCGGATCGGTGGGTCACCCTTCGCTCGTGTCTCCGCTCCTCCCCGCTGCCGGCGCGATCGCGCTCCTGATGCTCCTGACCTGGCTGCTGAGCGTAGCCAAGCGCGACGCGTCCATCGTGGACTCCTGCTGGGGCCTGGGCTTCGTCCTCGTGGCCTGGCTGGCCTGGGCCTTGGGGGGAGCAGCCCAGAGCCCCGCCGCGTTGCTCCTGCCCGGGCTGGTCACGCTCTGGGGCGGACGGCTGAGCCTCTACTTGACCTGGCGCAACTGGGGCGAGCCCGAGGACTACCGCTACCAGGCCATGCGCCGCCGCCACGAACCCTTCTGGCTGAAGAGCCTCTGGATCGTGTTCGGCCTCCAGGGCGCGCTGATGTGGCTGATCTCACTCCCGCTCCTCTGCGCCGGGGCGCCGCCCCTCGGGGTCCTCGACGCCCTCGGCGCGGCCCTCGCGCTGGCAGGGATCGCCTGCGAGACGCTCGCCGACCTCCAGCTGGCGCGCTTCAAGGCCGACCCCAGCAACGAGGGCCAGGTCCTCGACAGCGGGCTCTGGGCCTGGACGCGCCACCCCAACTACTTCGGCGACTTCGTCACCTGGTGGGGGCTGTGGGGGGTGGCGCTGGGGCGCGGCGCGCCGGCCTGGACCGTGGTGGCGCCGCTGCTCATGAGCGGCCTGCTGCTGAAGGTCTCGGGGGTGCCCCTGCTCGAGGGCCGGCTGAAGAGGACCCGCCCCAAATACGCGGACTACGTCGCGCGCACGCCCGCGTTCTTCCCGCGCCCTCCGCGCAGCACTAGCTGAGCCAAAGTAGGGGAGGGCTGTAATTAGCTAACTGAGCCTGCGGAGCGCGTCGATCAGCGTGACCACGCTCTCGACCCACTCCTTGACGTTGCCGATCACGCCCGGGCGGCGGACCGCGATCACGAGCCCGAGCAGCTTTTGCACCGCGCTGACCATGCCGAGCAAGAGCCGCATTCGCTCGATCGAGTAGGGACCGGGCTCGCCGTTGTGGGCCTCCTCGATCGCGGCCTCGAGCGCCATCCGCGCCGACTCGAGGAACATCCACTCGCGGGAGCGCAGGACGTCGGTGATCGAAGACCACACGTCGACGTTGGCCACGTAGGGGGCGTTGCGGTGGCTGCCCATCGAGCGCACGAGGTCGTAGCGGGCCAGCTCGGTGATCGTCCCGCTCACCAGCGAGCGGCTGACGCCGAGCAGCTCGGCGATCTCGATCTGGGCGAGGGGCTCGGGGTGCAGCGCCAGCAGGGTCCACACCCGGCCCATGATCGACTTGAAGCCCCAGTACTCGACGAGGGTCCCGGCCGCGTCGCAGACGTGGAGGACACGCCGCTCCATTCGCTCCGAGGCACGCTCCGCCATCACCCTGCCCGACTTCGAGTTAGCGATCGTCTCTTGCCGTCCCATGCTACCTAGGGTATCACGGGAGTTGTTCAGGCGTTCATGAACAACTGGACGCAGCGCGTTAAGTTGCGCAGGAGAAAGGACTGACTTGATTCAAGAGGTGCTGAACAACTCGCCCGGAGAGGGCTCGCTGGCCTCGGAGGTCTGCGCGCAGGAGCCGCGTCGAGGCGGCCACGGAGTGCTGGTGCGGGTGCACCGCCTGCTCCCCGCGCTGCCTGGCTTGCAGCTCCTGCGCTGGGGTGCGGATCCTAGCGCAGAGCCCTTGATCTTCAGCCTCTGGTGCGAGCCGACCCAGGACCTGTGGCTGGTGGGTCGCGGCGCCGCCGTCTCCGCTGAGGCGCCCGCTGGAGAGCAGCGCTTCCTCGCCCTGAGCGATCTTCGTTCGCGCCTCTTCGAACAGGTCCACGTCGCGGGTCCGCCGATCCCCAGCGAGGTGCCCGCCGCCTGGCTGACCAGCCGCTTCCACTCGACGCCTGGCCTGAGCGGAGCGGCTGTGGCGGCCTGGCAGGGCTGGCCCAGCGCCCAGCTGCGCGTCCCCGCCGAGGTCGCCTACCGCAGCGGAGGCCGAACCGGTTGGGTCGGTCAGGCCTGGGTCGAGGACCCGAGCGAGGCCAGGGCCGTTCTGGATCGGCTGAACCAGCGCGCGGCGACCCTGGGTGCCCTCCAGGGGCCCCTCCCGCCCGACGAGGCGCCCGTCGCCCTCGAGCGCGAGGCGCTGCCCGAGCGCGAGCGCTGGCTCGACCTCGTCGAGCGCGCCCGCGAGACCCTCGCGGAAGGGGAGCTGCGCAAGCTGGTCTTGGCGCGCGCGCTCCGCCTGCGCCGTCAGGACGGGCGCTCCTTCTCGCCGACGCGCGCGCTCGAGCGGCTGGTCGAACGCCACGCCGACCAACCCGGCGCGATCGTGTTCGCCGAGGGCGCGGGCGGCGCCTGCTTCCTGGGCGCGAGCCCCGAGCCTTTGTTCCGTTTGAGCGAGCGACGCCTGACGACGCAGGCGCTGGCCGGAACGGCGCCCGCGCACCAGGACCCCGAGCAGGCGCTCCTCGCCGACCCCAAGACCCGCCGCGAGCACGGCCTGGTCGTGGACGCGATCCGCGGCGCGCTCGCGAGCCGGAGCGAGCGCCTGGTCGCCGCCAGCGCGCCGGCCCCCCGCCGGGTCGGGCAGCTATGGCACCTCGAGACCCCGATCGCTGCGACCCTGCGCCGGGGGCAAGGTCCCTGCGAGCTGCTGGCCGCGCTCCACCCCACGCCGGCGCTGGGCGGCGACCCGCGCCAGGCGGCCCAGCGCTGGCTGCGCGAGGAGGAAGGTCTGGCCCGCGGCGCCTACGGCGCTCCCCTGGGCTGGCTCTCGCCCGCGGGCGAGGCCGCCTTCCTGGTCGGGATCCGCTCGGCCCTCCTGCGCGGGCCCGAGGCGTGGGCCTTCGCAGGCGCCGGGATCGTCCCCGCCAGCGACCCCGCCGCCGAGTGGGCCGAGACCGAGCTCAAGCTGCGCCCCGCCCTCGAGGCCCTCGACGCCTGGGAGGAGCCCTCGTGAGCGAGCCCCTGGCGACCCCCAAGCTCTCGCGCGTCGCGGCCCATGACCCCTGCGCCGCCGCCAACGCCCGCTTCGCCAGCCGCCTGGTCGAGGCGCTCCTGCGCGGCGGGACGCGCGAGGCCGTGATCTCGCCGGGCTCACGCAACACCCCCCTGGCGCTGGCCCTCCTCGCGGCGCCCGGCCTCCGGGCGCACGTCGTCCTCGACGAGCGCGTGGCCGGCTTCGTGGCCCTCGGCCTGGCCAAGGCCAGCGGGCGCCCGGTGCTCCTCTCCTGCACCTCGGGCTCCGCCGGCGCGCACTACCTGCCCGCCCTGGTCGAGGCCCGCGCCCTGCACCTGCCCCTGGTGGCGCTGACCGCCAACCGCCCCGCGGAGCTGTGGGACAACGGCGCGCCGCAGACGATCGAGCAGCGCGGGCTCTTCGGCGAGCAGGTCCGCTGGACGCGCCAGCTCGCGGCGCCCGCCCCCGAGCCCACGCCCAACGAGGCCGCCTGGCTGCAGCGCCTCGTCGCGCAGGCCCTGGCCTGCGCCGGCCCCGTCCACTTCGACCTCGCCTTCCGCGAGCCCCTCTGGGCGCCGGGCTGCGAGCCCGAGGTCGCGGCCCCTCCCCCCCCCGCCCCGCGCCTGCGCCCTCGCTACGAGCTGGACGCGGCGCCCGCGCTCCTCGCCCGCGAGCGGGGGCTGATCGTGGTCGGACCCGAGGCCGCCGCGCCCGCCGACGAAGACGACTTCGCGCGCGAGGCGCTCGCGCTGAGCCGCGCCCTCGGCTGGCCCCTCGTGGCCGACCCGCTGGCGCGCGTGCGCTGGAGCGGCGAGGCGATCGGCGCCGCGGACACCCTCCTGCGCGACCCCGAGCTGGTCGCGGCCCTGCGCCCCGAGGCCGTGCTGCGCTTCGGCCGGATCCCGACCAGCAAACCGGTCCAGCGCCTGCTCACCGACGCGCCGACGCTGCTGGTGGACCGCCACGGCGACTGGCACGACCCGAGCCTCGGCGCCGAGGGCTTGCTCGTGGGCGAGTCGAGCGCGATCGCCGCTGCGCTGCGCGCCCTGGCGCCGACCCGCGAGCGAGCCGAGCGCGCCACGACGACTTATCTGAGCTCCCACCGCGAGCC
>CALDQK010000399.1 GCA_937911525.1 uncultured bacterium | reverse complement strand
GTGGGGTGTCCTCGCGCGCGATATCCCCTGTGATCTCCTCGACCACGTCCTCCAGGGTGATCAAGCCGTGGGTCCCGCCGTATTCGTCCACGACGAGGGCCAACTGCTGGCTCCGTTCGACCATTTCGCGCAGCAGGCTCTCGAGGGACTTGGTCGAGGGCACGAACCACAGCGGCCGGACCAGCTCGGCCAGGGGCTGGTCCTCGGGCGCGCGCAGCACGTCGCGCGTGCGCAGGTAGCCGCTGATGTGATCGAGGCCTTCGCCCTCGTGGACGAGGACCTTGCCGATCCGCCGCTCGCGCATCAGCTTCAGCCACTCCTCGCGCACCTCCGGCTGACTGATATCGAGCGCCACCAGGTCTACGCGGGGAGTCATGACCTCGTGGGCGCGGCGGGAGGCGAGCTCCATCGCCTCGGCCAGGAACTCGGAGGCCTGCTGCTCGAGCCCACCCTCCGCGCCCTGGAGCTCGACGAAGCGCTTCAGCTCCTGATCGGTCAGGGCGCCCGCCCGCGGCAAGCGCCGCTCGACCAGGTCGAGCGAGCCCGATACGAGGCGCTCGAGCGGGCTCGTCACCCGGCGCGTGCCGTTGCGAAACAAGAGCAGGGGAGGCGCTGCCAGGAGCGCCACCCGGCGGGGCACGGTCACGGCGATCGCCTTGGGCGTGACCTCCCCCAGGACCACGACCGCCACCGTGGTCAGCAGGAAGCCGAGCAACACGCCCGCCATGCCTTCGCTGCTGAGGGCGAGCACGACCTTCGCCGAGACGCCCATCAGGAGGAAGTTGACCAGCAGGTTGCCGAAGAGGACACAGACCAGGAGCGAGTGAGGCGCGTTCAGCAGCTCCAGGGCGCAAGCCGCCCCCCGCCCGCCGCGGCGCTCGAGCCACTCGCGGTCGTGGCGCCGCAGCGAGAACAGGGCCGTCTCGCTGGCCGAGAAGAAGGCGGAGAGGCAGAACAAGACGAGGAGCAGCCCGAGCTCTAAGCCCACTAGCGACGCTCCCCGGAGGTCCCCGCAGCCGCGATCCGCGCCAGCACGTCCTCGGCCTCGAGGCCCCGGTAGCTGATCCCTTCGCCCAGCTCCTCGACGAAGCGACCCGGGCAGCGGTAGCAGGGGAGGCCGAACTCCTCCATGAGCACGCGCGCGGCCTGGGGCCGGCGCGCGAGGACTTCGGCGATCAAGGTCTTGGGCCCCACCGCGTCTGCTGGGTCCGCGTCTGCTGGGTCCGCGTCCGCTGGGTCCGCGTCCGCTGGGTCCGCGTCCGCTGGGTCCGCGTCCGCTGGGGTGGGAGATCCCTCCGCGGGGGGCTCCAGTTCAGCTGCGGCGCCCTCCGCTGAGGGAGGTTCGCTAGGTTCCTCCTCAGGCACGTGACCATGCTGACCGGGGCTTCAAGGCGCGTCAAGCCAGCAGGGCGCGCGGCGCTCGCTCCTCACCTCGGCTCTCGCACCAGCACCACCACGCCGATCCCGAGGATCACCACGCCGCCGAGGAGCGACACCACGATCAGGAGGGTCGAGGGCCCCCCACCCTCCAGGTAGGCCTCGCCCTCGGCGACGACCACCACGCCGACTCGGGTGCCCCGGCGCAGCTTCTTGATCCGCTCGGGGGAGACCGAGAAGCGGCGCTCCTCCTGCTGCTTGGGGCCCGGGTAGCGCACGAGGATCTCGCCGGCCTCGTCGTCGCGCTCGAGGACCAGGCCCTGCCGGTCCAGCCCTTCGTTGACGCGGTATGCCTGACGCAGCAGCCAGGCGGCGAGGAGGAGACCCGCCACTCCGAGGAGGGCCAGCAGGCCCCCCTTCGCGCGGTGGCTCAGGGAGACGGCCTTCAGCTGCCGCCAGCCCCAGGTGGGACAGCCTTGTCGCGGTAGTCGGTGAGCATCCAGTCGAGCTTCTCGAGGAGCTTGGGGTCGTCCTCGTAGAGCGAACGGGTCTGCTCGAGGAGCTCGATCGCCTTGTCGAAGCGTCCGGCCTTGGCCAGGCTGCGGGCCAAGGTCACGGTCTGGATCCTCTTGGTGATCCGCTGGGCCTCGTGCTCTCGTTCCTCGCTCACGAACTCACCTCAGTCACAACCTAGCGCCTCGGAGTGCCTCTCGCCCGTGGAAAGGGTAGCGTTGTCCTCGTGCCGGCCCGAAAGCCCCCGCAGGAGCGGCCTCAGGGTCACGCGCGGCCCCTCCGGTCCACGGGTTCTCCCCACCGCCTTCCACACGCGAGAGGCCGCACTCGGCGCTCTCGCCGCGGACGCCTCCCTCTGCACACTTCTCCCCAAGCCTGAGGCTTCGCTTATCCAGTTTCCCACGCGGGAAAGCGACGCCTCCCCGGCGCCAACGCATGCGTCATAAGCTCTAGAGCTCATAGGGACAGCAACCCAAAAACGCCCCCTATTTCACGCATGTTCAGCGAGCGTAAGTCCTACTGGCGCGAGTCGATTTGGCACGTGATCCTCGCGCGCCCCGCTGCGCTTCACGAGACCTTGTCTGGCTCCGGTTTAGCGGAGTCGCTGGGCCTGCGCCCGGCAACTGCCTACCCTAGTGGCCTGGCGGGGGAGGAGCCCCGCCTCGCTGGGGGGTCAGCACTTGCAAGGTTCGTCTCTGGACGGCGTAGGGAGCGCTCAGGCGTCTGCCAAGCCGCTCGCGGCCAAGGACTGGGCCGCGCTGCGGGACCACCTCCGTGACGAGCTGGGTCTGCTGCGCACGGCTGCTTGGCTGGACCTGACCCGCCCCCGCGGGCTCGACGACTCGACCCTGTGGGTGGAGGTCGACAAGGGCGAGCCTCGCGAGGCGCTGTGGGCGCTCCGCAGCGAGGTCGAGGAGGTGCTCGGCGAGCACTTCGGTCGTCGCCTCCGCCTGCGCCTCAGCTCGCCCTCGGCCCGGCGCGCCGCGCGCGCCAAGGCTCCCGCCGACGAGGAGCCCTTCGAGCTGCGCGACGAGCGCACCCTCGCTCGCCACGACCTGGCCTCCTTCATCACCGGCCCCACCAACCGGCTGGCGGCCGAGTTCGCCCGCCAGGCGGTCCGCACCCCGGGCGAGTGGCACCCCCTCGTCTACTACGGACAGCCAGGCTCGGGCAAGACGCACCTCCTCCAGGGGATCCTGAACGGATACCGCCGCCGCTACCCGGCTCGCCGCGCGGTCTACGTCCGCGCCGACCGCTTCGCCCAGCAGTTCAGCCAGGCCATGCGCCGCCGCCGCGCCCGCAGCTTCCGTGACCACTACCGCGAGGCGAGCCTGCTCGTCCTCGACGACCTCGAGCGGATCGCGGGCAAGCGCAAGAGCGAGCAGGAGCTGAGCCACACCCTCGACCACCTGCTCATGAGCGGCCGCGCGACCCAGGTCGTCGTCGCCTCGCGCGCGGTCCCCAAGGACATTCCCCAGCTGCTCGACGGCCTCGCAGGCCGCCTGCTCGGGGGACAGCTCGTCCAGCTCCCCGAGGCGGACCGAGCCACGCGCCGCTCCGTGCTGCGCGCCTCCTGCTTGCGCCAAGGCCTCTCCGTGCCGCCCGCGGTCGAGGAGCTCCTGACCGCCAAGGCAGAGCTCTCGATCCACGAGCTCCTGGTGGCGGTCACCCGCCTGGCCGCCCACCGGACCCACATCGGCGCCCAGCTCGACCTCGGCTCCGCTCGCCGGATCCTGCGCGACCTGCTGAGCGGCCGGCGCGAGGTCGCCACCCTGGCCGGGATCGCCTCCTTCGTGGCCAGCGAGACCGGCGTCAGCGAAGACCACCTCCTCGGTCGCAGCCGCCAGCCGCGCGTCGTCCAGGCGCGCCACCTCGCGATCGGAATCGCCCGCGCGCTGACCCCCTGCACCCTGCGTGAGGTCGGCGCCTTCTTCGGCGGACGCTCGGTGGCCAGCGTGCACGAGGGCCAGGCCAAGGCGACCAAGCTGCGCGAGTCTCAGCAGCAAGCGCAGTCGCTGTGGGAGGCCGCCGAGCGGAGGTTCGAGCCGGCGGAAGACCTCAGCTAGTCTTCCGACTCCGACTCCGACTCCGACCCCTCCTGCTCCCGCGCGTCCAGCTCCCCGTCCAACGACGCCCCCTCGACCAGCGACTCGTAGGTGCCGTCCATCCAGTTGGCGAGGTCGACTTGCTTGCAGCGCTGCGAGCAAAAGGGGATCACGGCGTCCGGGCCGAGCGCGTTGTCGCAGATCGGACAGCGCGCGGAGTCGCTGCTCACTCCTCTTCCTCCAGGCGAAAGCCCTCTAGCAGGGCGCGCCCGCGCGGCGCGAGCACGAGCAGCTCGTCGTCCCAGCGGACAGGGAACCAGGCCTCGGCGCCGGCGTCGTCCTCGGCCGCGAACACGCCCAGGCAAAGCAGGTAGCGCAGCTCGCGCTCGAGTCCGTCGCGCGGCAGGGTCGAGGCGTAGATCGCCTCCAGCTCGTAAGCGATCCGACCCGGATTCAGCTCGTCGAGGCCCCCTCCGGGGCGATAGGCGCGCGCCAGCATGCGCAGCGGGTGGAAGAGCGCGCTCTGGCGGACGCGATAGCGCAAGGAGGCCATCTCGTTCCAGTGCGCTCGCCGCCCCAGGAGCAGACCCCGCAGCTTCTCCCCGCGCGGGGTCAAGCGGCTGCGGCCCGCGACCTCCGCGGCCGACATGTGGACCTCGCCCTCGCCGCTGGGCGGAGAGACGACCCCCAGCGAGAGCAGGCGCCACAGCGCGTCGTCGCCGTGAGCCTCCCGCCAGGCCACCAGGTCGGGCCCTTCGATGCGCGGGTCCCGCGCTTGCTCGGCCAGGTCGAAGCGGCGGATCCGCTCGCTCAGCCAAGTCAGCTCGTCGTAGGCGAAGACCTGCTGGTGGAGCGCGGTCGTGCGCGAGAAGATCTGGGTCTCGTTGGCCGTCGGCGTCAGCTCCGGGCGGCGGTCGGGCACCGGCGCCTCGTCGCTCGCCCCCTCTTCCGGCTCGCCCGGCGGGAGCTCGGACTCGATCACCCAGATCAAGAGGTCGCCGAGGCGGATCGTGTCGCCGGCCTGGAGGTGGTGGCGCAGGACCTTGTCCACGCCCACGTAGCAGCCGTTGAGCGAGTCGAGGTCGAAGAGGACGGGCCGGTCGTGCTCCCAGCGAATCCGCGCGTGCTCACGCGAGAGGAGCGAGGAGTAGACCGAGAGCTCGCACTTCCGCCCCCGGCCAATGGTCACGTCGACCCCAGCTACGAGGGGGAAGGGGTCGGCGCCGCGCATGGTCAACCACAGGGCCATGACCAGCCGACTACTTCCGCCACTCCCGCTCGATCTCCCAGATCCGCGCTTGGCTGAGGGTCTCGCGGTAAGGGATCGCGCCCTTGCCGCCAGCCTCTTCGTAGGCGTGCCAGAGAGAGGCGCGCAGGGTGGCCAGGGTGCCGACCTTGCAGAGCGACTTGAGCGAGCTCTCGCCGAGGCGGTCCTGCGCGAGCTCGGCCTCGGTGAGCGGGCTGACCGCGAGCGCGACGTCGCGGACGCTGTCGGGGCTGCGCAGGTAGGCGCGCGCGACCGCCGCCTCGGCGCGGACCACGGGGTCGGGGTCGAGGCGGAGGAGGTCGATCACGGCGGGGGCGCTGGCCAGCCCCTCCTTGCTGCCGATCGCAGCGAAGCCGATCCCGCGCGCGAGCGCCGCGCGGTAGGAGGGCTTGTTGAAGTCGGCCACCTTCTCGAGGCTCTCGTTGTCGCCGGCCAGCGCGAGCGCGAAGCCCAGGCAGCAGATGTCGGCGTCGGTCGGCGACTGGGTCAGCGCGCGCGCCACGAAGCCCTCCTTGACCTCGTTGACGGCCTTGCCGTCCAGGAAGGCGAGGGCCGCGAGCATCTCGTAGTCCTGCGCGGCGGCTCGGCTCTGGATCTCCTTCTCGGCCAGGACGGCCTTGATCGCCTCCGGCTTGCCGCCGAGCAGCGCCACGCACACCCCCGCGACACCGCGCATGCGGTGCTTCTTGTAGAGGTAGCCCTCGCAGGTGATCCGGGCCTTCTCGACCCCAAGCTCAGCCAGGGTCAGCAGGATCTGCGGCATCCCGTGGCGCGGGATCGTGACGTTGTTCATATAGTCCAGGAGGAGCTGCCCGTCCTCCTTGCTGCCGCTCTTGAGGACGGCGCTCACGATCCGCGGCGGGACGGCGACCCGCTTCTCCCACTTGCTGTCGCGCATCGAGATCAGCGGCGCCAGCACGTGGTCCCGCACCGCCGACGAGCCGAACTCGATCAGGACGCGCTTGGCGGCCAGCTTGGTCAGGTCGTCCTCGGCCTTGCGATAGGACTTGGCCAGCTGCGCGAGGGCGCGCTCGCCTCCACCGGCCGCGTAGGCGCGATAGAAGGCGAACTTGTCGGGGAGGGTCTTCCCCTCGTCGCCATACTTCTTCAGCTTGCGCGAGTCGTTGGGACCCACCAGGGGGAAGAGCGCCGCGCCGACCGCCGAGATCGGCTGGTCCTTGGCCATCTTGAGCAGCCCGGGGAGGGCGGCCGCCCCGCTGCCGTTCCGCCCGAGGAACTGGAAGGCCAGCACCTGGTTGGTGATCTGCCCGCTGCCCTTGGCCGAGCCCGACGCGATGTCGAGGACCTTGCGCTCGACGTCTCGCGAGCCGAGGCGAGAGGTGACCTCGTCGATCCCCGAGCCCGTGCCGATCGCGCTGGGCCGGTTGAGGACCACGTCCTCGAGCTGCTTGGCGCGCATCGCGGCCGCGATCTGAACGCTGAGGCCGCGCTGGCGCTTGGGCTGCGCCAGAGCCATTCGCGCCAACTCCTCGGTCTCGGACGCGCTGGGCTGACCGATCAGGTCCGGGATCCG
This sequence comes from uncultured bacterium, assembly GCA_937911525.1. Taxonomy (GTDB): domain Bacteria; phylum Planctomycetota; class J058; order J058; family J058; genus NORP233. The sequence goes on along the minus strand of CALDQK010000399.1, from coordinate 10,554 downwards.
CTCGTTGGCGATGCCCGGGACGCCCAGGCGCACCAGCGCAGCGCAGGCAGGTCCAGCGACGTCCGAGTCGCCAGCCGCGATGATCCCGCCGACCAGCGGCACGCCCCGCTCACCGAGGCCGCCAGGGATCGACTCGCAGAGCCCAGCCAGGAGCTGCTTGTCAGCGCGCGCCGCGACCCGCGGGATCAAGTCCCCGAGCGCGTCCGCGGCCTCTGCGGTCTTGCCGGCCTCCTCACGCAGGAAGATCGGGATCCCGTCCAGGGCGTCCTTGCCCTTCTCGAGCAGGGCCTTCTTGGCGCGGCAGATCTCGAGCACGCCCTTGGCGTCGGGCGCATCGCCCAGCTTGACGCAGGCCTTGGCGATCAAGTCCCGCACGGGCTTGTAGCGATCGACCCAGGCCTTCCACTCGCTGGCGCTCGCCTCCGCCCCCGGTCCGCGTCCGGCGCTGACCTGCACCAGGGCCTTCCGAGCCAGCTCCTTGATGGCGGGCAGCGGGTGCTCGAGCGCGTCGCAGGCCGGCCCCAGGCCGTCTGCGCTGCCCGCGAGCAACACCAGCGGCCCCAGAACCATTCGCATCCCAGGGTCTGGGTTGCCCTCGATCAGGAGGCTCAGCTCGCCCGCGAAGCTGCTGCTCGGCGTGCTGCCGTCGAAGAGCGCGTCCGCGAGCGCGCGGGCCGCGAGCTTGCCCGAGTCGTAAGGGATCTTGGTCGCGTAGGCGCGCAGGCCCTCGGGGTCGAGCTTGGCCGCGGCGAGCACCGAGTGGACCAGCGCCGCGCCCGAGTCCTTCTCCAAGGAGGCCTTGATCGTCTCCTTGCGGGTCGCGTCGTCTCCGAGGCCGAGCTGCACCCGGTGGAGCCGCAGGCGGTAGGCCGCGTCGTCGCTGCGCATCCCCTCGGCGACGGCCACCTTCACCTTGTCCGCGTCGAGCCCGAGGATCGCGTCGATCGCGCCCTGAACGTCCGCCCCCTTGGCCTCGAAGAGCCGCCGGAAGGGCTGCTCGAGCTCGCCCTCCGGGAAGACCGCGACCGCGGGTGGGTCCGGCGCCGGGTCGCCGCTGGGCGAGGGCTGAGGGGGAGGGTCCTCGCCCCGCGTGGGCGAGGGGCGCGGATCGCCCGTCTTGCTGGGCGGGTCGCCCTCTCCTGTCTTGCGGTCCTCGGTCTTGCGGGCCTCGGTCTTGCGCTCGGTCTTGCCGTCCTCGGTCTTGCCGTCTTCGGTCTTGCCGCCGTCCTCGGTCTTGTTGGTCTTGGTCTTGCGCGAGACGCGAGGCCGCTGCTTGGGCTGCTCCTCGTTGAACGACTTGTTGAGGAAGTAGCCGACGCCCACCAGCAAGCACACGGCGAGCACGGGGCCCACCAGGTTCTTGAGGTTCTCGCCCAGGTTGTCGAAGGGGCTCGGATCGGCGAGGCGGGCCCCGCAGTAGGGGCAGGACTTGGCGACCGCGGCGATCGTCTCGTCGCACACCGGGCACTCCCGCGTCGCTGGCCCCCCGCCGCTGCTCTTGCGCCCCTGTCGGCTGCTGCCACCGCGCCGCTGGCGTCCGCTGGTCCGACCCGCGCCGGAGCTGCTCCGCCGCTTGCCGCTGGTCCGGCCTCCGCCGGAGCTGCTCCGGCTGCGGCCCTTCGCGCCCTTCCGCCGCCGCGGCCGCTCCTCCTCTTCCTCGTCTTCCTGCTCCTCTTCGAGCTCGACGTCGAGTTCGTCGGACTCGTCGTCGTCGGGGAGGAGGTCGAGGCTTTGCTGCTGCTGTTGCTTCTGCTGCTGGAGGTTGGGCTGCTGCAGGCTGTCGCTGCTCCAGTCCATGGACCCCATCAGCGGGCTGTCCATCCCCGGCATCTGTTGCTGCTGCTGCATCATCTGCTGCTGCTGCATCAGCTGCTGCTGCTGCTGCTGCAGCAGTTGCTGCTGCTGAGGCGACATCTGCGGCTGGGGAGGTGGCGCGCCAATGCGGATCGGAGTGCCGCACTGGGTGCACTGGAGGACGCGGCCCGCGAACTGGTCCGCGACGGAGAAGGGGGCTTGGCAGCCCGGGCAGTTGAAGCGCAGAACCATGCCAGAGCGAGTATAGCCGCTCCGCTCGTCAGGGTTGAGTGGCTGCCGGCCCCGCCCGGCCGACCGGCGCCGCTAGCCGAGGCGCTGGTGAATGCTGCGCGAGACCCGGGTCGAGACGATCGTCGAGAGCACGCTGGCCATGTGATACCAGCGGATCTTCTTGCCCTCTTCGTAGGTCCGGCCGTAGTAGTTGATCGGGACCTCGTACATCCGCTTGGCCCGGCGCATGGCCTTGCCCAGGATCTCGGCCTGCTGAGCCCACCCGTCCACCCTGAGGTCGACGTCGTCGAGCAGGGAGAGGCGCAGGCAGAGGTAGCAGGAGTAGATATCGGTGAAGGTCGTGTTGTTCAGCACGTTGAAGCTGAGCGTGATCAAGCGGTTGCCGACCTTGTGCCAGAAGTAGGCCACCCGCGTGCACGAAGGCGCGACCATTCGGCTGCCGAACACGATGTCGGCGTCGTGGTCGACCACCGGCTTGAGCAGCGCCGGGTAGTCGTTGGGGTCGTATTCGAGGTCGGCGTCCTGGAACAGGATGTATTCGCCGCTGGCCTCTTCCAGGCCGCGCCGAACGGCGGCCCCCTTGCCCCCGTTCTGCTCGCACAGGATCAGCTTGTCGTAGAGCTCGGGGTGCTCGGCGAGGAGCTCGCGGGTCCGATCGGTGGAGCCGTCGTCGACGACCACGACCTCGAGCTCGGCGCCCTCGACCTGCTGCTGGCGCACCACCCCGAGGATCTCCACGATCGTGGCCTCCTCGTTGTAGCAGGGCACGAGCACGGTCACGCGCACGGGGCTGCTCACGCCTTCTCCCCCACCACGATCAGCGACTGCCCGAAGAGCGGCCGGATCAAGCGCTCGGCGCGCGCCTGCAGCGGGACCACGAAGCGGTCGTAGAAGAGGGCCTGCTTGGAGGGGATGTCGCGCCGCTTGAGCAAGCGCGAGTTGAGCCCCCAGCCGAAGAAGCCGATCGCGTTGAAGAAGCGAGTGTGGGTCACGCGGCAGCCGCTGTCCGCGACCTTGCTCACCAGCTCGCGCTTGGTGTAGCGCCGGAAGTGGCCGGCCGCCCGGTCCAGCTCCCCGTAGATCGTCGGGTGGCTGGGGACCAGGATCACCAGCCGCCCGCCCACGGGCAGCCGCTCGACCAGCCAGCGCAGGGCGCCCCGGTCGTCCTCGATGTGCTCGATCACGTTGAGCGAGATCACCGTGTCGGGCTGCACGCTCAGCTCGACCTCGTCTCGGAAGATGTCCGCGCAGTGGAACTCGCAGTTCTCCTCGCCGGCGAAGGACTCCTCGCAGTAGCGGATGAGCGCTGGGTCGAGGTCAATGCCCGCCACCCGCTCGCGGTCGAGGAAGTGGCTGAGCATGTTCCCGGTGCCGCAGCCGAACTCGAGCACGCGCTGGCCCACGTGTGGGTCCAGGGTGTCCGCCATCCAGCGGTTGTAGCGGGTCACCTGGGACAGGAACTCCAGCGACTCGGTGACCATCTCCTGGGGATCGCGCGCGTGGCCCACGGGGTCTGTCTTCATGCTGGGGATCTGAGCGTTCACAGGGCGGGATCCTAGCAGCAGCTCAGAGGATCGCGCTCAGCAAGAGCAGATAGCCCGAGGCCAGGATCAGCTGCAGGACCGCGAAGGGCGCCGCCTTCTTGACGAACTCCACGAAGCTGAGCGGCACCTCGTGCTTGGCCATGATCGTGACCGCGACCACGGTCGAGGCCGAGCCGATCGGGGTCAGGTTGCCGCCGAGGTTGCTCCCGAACACGACCGCCCACCACTCCATGACGCGGAAGCTGGGCTCCGTGCCCTGCGCGACGAGGATCTTGGCCAGCATGGCGGAGAGCGGGATGTTGTCGGTCACCGAGCTGAAGGCGGCCGCGGACCAGAGCAGCGCGAGCTTGCCGCCGACGCCGATCAGCCAGGCCACGAGCTTGCCGATCGCGGCCAGCACCCCCGCGTGCTCCATGACGTTGATCACCACGAACAGGGTCGCGAAGAAGGCGAGCAGGTCCCAGTCGACGGCGGCGTAGAACTTGTCGACCTCGTGCTTGTAGATCAGGAGCAGCACGGCCCCGAAGCCGAGGGCGATGAAGCCCATGTCGAGGTGGCGGGTGAGCGGGTTGAGGTCCTTGGCGGCCAGGGCCAGGATGAAGGCCACGAAGGCGCCGGCCGAGAACCAGAAGAAGCCCGGCGAGTCGATGCCGTCGTTCTCGTCGAAGCCGCCGACCAGCTCACCCGCGCTGGCGCGGGCCTCCTCGTCCGCCAGGCGGCCGATCTTGAACAGCTTGGCGCCCACGAAGAGGGTCGCGGCCGTGGCGATGACCACGTAGGGCGCCGCGACCAGGAAGAACTGCACGAAGCTGATCTTGGCCGCCTGCCCGACGATGATGTTGGGGACCGAGCTGATCAGGGTCAGCAGGCCGCCCACGTTGGTCAGCAGCCCCTCGACGAGCAAGAAGCCGAGCAAGAGCTCCTGCTGGCTGAGGCGCTTGAGCGAGACCGCCGTCAGCGAGCCCACGATGATCATGGCCGTCACGTTGTTGAGGAAGGCCGAGAACATGACCGTCAGCCCGCCGTAGGCCAGGAGCAAGTAGAGCGGATCGCCGCCGGTCTTCTTGGTCAGCTTGACCGCCACCCACGTGAAGATGCCGCTCTTGCTGGTCACGTCCACGAAGAGGCTGGCCCCGAGGATGATCGCGATCACCCCCCACTCGATCCCGAGCACCCAGTGCGGCAGGTGGATCTGATGCTGCTGCGCCGGGGGGTGCTCCCCCTTCTCCTCCTGAGGCGGGTCCGCCGCCTCGGGCTGGCCAGTCTTCGAGCTCTCGCGCTCCGCGCCGGTCTTGGCGGTCTCGCCCTCCTCGCTCGGCTCGGCGTGCTCCTCGCTGGGGGCCACCGCCTGCACGGGGACGTGGCCGCCCACGTCCGCGGGCATCACCCCCAGGTTGGCGGCCAGGAAGAGGCACACCAGGGCGCTGATCCCCGTAATGATCGACTTCTTGGCGTGGATCTTCTCTTCGAGCGCCAGGCCCGCGATCATCGCGACCAGGAGCAACCCGAAGAGCGTCGTGATCCCCGCGCTGACGTGCCCGCCGGACGCGAGCAAAAGCAATGGGCTCAAGGAGGCCTCCCGCGAGGGTCTAGAGGATCAGGACCGGGGTGGAGCGGAGCTCGACGGCGAGCGAGTAGCTGACGCCGCTCATGGCGCTCTGGCTCTCGTCCTTGCCCTCGAGCACCAGCAGGTCGACCCCATGCTCACGCACGAGCTCGGCGTATTGCTGGATCCGGTGGCCGAGCTTCACGATCCCGAAGAGCTCGGCCTTGCAGCCCGCGGCCGCGAAGGCCTCGCGGCAGCGCTCGATGTAGTCGCTCGGCTCCCGCAGCAGCTGCGCGAGGATGTCGGTGCGGGCCGTCTCGGTGTCGAGCGAAGAGACCTTGCCGATCACGCCCATGTAGCGCTCGAAGACGTAGTCGTCCTCGATATGGGTCAGGTAGAGCTGCCCGCCCTCGACCGGCAGGAAGCGCGCGGCCCAGTTGACGATCCGCTCGTCCCCGGTCATGTGCGCCGTCATGGCCATGACCTGCTTGACGCTCGTGTCGAGCTCCCGCCCGTCGCGGGGCATGACCAGCAAGGGCGCGCGGGTGGCCTGGGAGAGGTGGTCCAGGTAGGTGCCCAGGCTGTAGGGCAGGTCCCGGGTCCGCTCCTTGAGCAGCCGGTAGGTGATGATCAGGTCCGGGTTGCGCTCGGAGAGCAGCTCGAGCAGCTCGGGCCCCGAGCCGTAGTCGGCCCCGCTGATCGAGCTCCACTCGGGCGCGCTCTCCTGGGTCCCGCCCAGGCCCGTGAAGTAGCGCTTGAACTGCTCGGCGTCCTCGGCGGTCGCCTCGGCGTCGCCGTCGCTGAGGACGACCACCCGGGCGACCTGGACGGGCGCGTAGTGAAAGACCGGCTTGTCCGCGCGCTTGAAGGCGGACTCGAACTGATCGAGGGACGTCACGGGCTCCTCCGAGCGGCGCAGGGTAGTCCCCCTCCAGACTTCCCTCAAGCCAGCGTCCCACTTCAGCCGAAGAGGAGGAGGAACGCGGAGGCAGATCCACATGATGCGACGCAAGAAGAGCCGGGGACGGGGCCGTGGCAAGGGCGGACAGGGGCGCTGGTACGCCCTGGGCCTGGCCGGAGCCCTCGCGCTGGGCTGGACCCTGACCCGAGGCGAGAGCCAGGACCCCAACGCCCCGGAGGGCGAGCCCATGGCCCTCAGCGCCCCCGCGGTGGGGGAAGGCGGTGAGGCCCCGGCCAAGCCGGCGGGGGCGGCTCCCCCCGAGCTCGTGGCGGCCTTCGGGCGCCTGGGCCAGGACGACATCCACCCGCTGCTGGACTTGCGCCGGCTGGCGATCGAGTTCGCCGAGACCCAGGCCGGCGCGCGCGCCCGACGGGCCCTGGACGGGGAGGCCAACCGCTGCCTGAGCGAGGCCCGCGACCAGGGCAAGGGCGCCTACCCGCGCCTGAAGGCCATGACGCGCGCCTACGTGGCGACCCTGGGCTCCCAGACCCGCCGCGCCCTGCGCGAGGAGGCCGAGTCCCTCTCGCAGGCGGCCCTGGCCGCGGCCGGCTGCCCCCTCGTCAAGGTCTACACGGTCAAGCCAGGGGACATTCTGGCCCGGATCGCCCGCCGCCATAAGACCGAGTACCGCCTGATCAAGCGCCTCAGCGGCGTGACCCGCGACTTCCTCAAGGTCGGCCAGAAGCTCAGGGTCCCTCAGGGCAAGAGCGAGGTCGTGATCTTCAAGGGCCAGTTCGAGCTCCTGGTCATGCTCGACGGCTGCCTGCTGCGCGCCTTCGACGTCGCGACCGGCAAGCACGGGCGGACCCCCGAGGGCCGCTTCGTGATCGGGACCAAGACCGTCAACCCGACCTGGTATTCGCCCAACGGCGGCGTCTACCCCTTCGGGAACGAGAACAACATCCTCGGCACCCGCTGGATGGCCTTCAAGGACACCGCCCAGCACCAGGGCTTCGGGATCCACGGGACCAAGTTCCCCGAGTCGATCGGGACCGAGGCCAGCATGGGCTGCATTCGGATGCGCAACGCCGAGGTCGAGGTCGTCTACGACCTGATCCCCGGCGGCAGCAAGGTGCGGATCGTCAAGTAGCCCGCTCCAGCCCCCGCGACCCGAGACGCCCCCAGCAGCCGCTGGGGGCGTTCGCGTTGGTTCCGCTCAGGCCCGCTCGCGCCCGCGGCTCTGGCGGGCGCAGCCTTCACGCCCGGTCTGTATGACTGCGCCATCGCCAGCCCGGCGCCACGTGGCGCTTCGACGTCGTCGAGCAGCTGCCGATCTCGTGGACGCAGCCGCGGTGGAAGAGCGTCTCGCAGTCCTCGCAGCGCACGCAGGCGTCCTCGCCCCCAAAGTCCTCGTGACAGAGGGGGCAGCGCCCCTCGCGCTCCTCAGCCAGGGGAACGGGCCGAAAGCCAGCCACCGGCGCGGGGAGGGGGACCTGGCCCCTGCCGCGGTAGACCAGGTCCCGCTGCTCGAGGTAGGCCCGCAGCCCGTAGAGGATCAGGAGGCTCGGCGCGCTGAGCACGACCCAGCCGAAGATCAGCGGTCCCCAGAAGCGCGAGCCTGAGCCTCCGGCGGCGTAGGCCCCCAGCACCGGGATCGCGACGGCCAGCGCCCCCAGGCTCAGCAGGAAGAGGGTGCGACGCACCGGCTAGAAGTCGACCGCCACCCGCTGACGGGCCTCGCGCTCGCGGCGCGGCTTGCGCAGCAGGAGCGCCTTGAACTCGTAGGGCTTGAGCCCGAGCACGCGCTTGCTGATCGGGCCGAAGTCGAGGCCCTTGAGGTGGGCCCGCTGGGCCTTGTCGCCGAGGAGCTCGTCGAACATGGCGGGGGGGTAGCCCAGCTTCTGGAGCGACACCCCGCGCTCGCGCAGGAAGGCGCGCAGGGTCTCGAAGAAGGACTGGGTGGTGTGGAGCACCTCCACCCCGTCCTGGAGCCCGATCAGGGTCGGCACCGCCTCCAGGCTGGCCTCGAGGCCGAGCCGGGTCGCGACGGCCTGGAGGTGGCCGAAGTGGATCGAGAACTCGGGGTGGTCGAGGTGGGTCGACTCCTCGGGGTAGCGGTCCTGCTCGCCGTATTCGGTCAGGACCGCGGTCCCGCCCGGGCGCAGCACGCGCGCGATCTGCTCCAGGAAGCGGATCGCCCCCACGTTGACCATGAACAGCCCCGGGGCGTCGTCGACGGGGACCTCGTAGTCGCGCAGGGCGGCGGCGGCCTCGCCGCCATCCTCGCCGCTGGTGCCCTCGACGTCGATCCGGCGCGCCGCGCCGACCCGCAGGTCGGCGATCACCTCGTTGCTGAGCAGGAAGTCCACACTCTCGTCGGCGAGGGGCAGCTGCTCGGCGTCGCCCGTCAGCTGGCGCAGCTTCTCGCCGTGGCGCTGGAGCGCCTCGCGCTGGGCAGCGCTCAGGGCCGGGCTGAGGTCCACGATCGCGTAGCGGAGCCGGTTGAAGAGGCGCGGGGCGCGCAGGGCCAGCCCGTCGAGGAGGGCCGCCGCCACGTAGCCCGTGCCGCCGCCGACCTCGACCGCCTGGAAGCGCTTGCCGATCCGCTCCTCGTCCTTGCTCGGGAGGATGTCCCGCTCGAGCAGCGCGTGGGCCAGGGCTACGCCGTAGGGCCGCTCCTCGAGCGCCGGGTGGGGCACCCGCAGGGCGTGGCTGAGGGTCGTCTCCTTGAGCTCGAACTGCTCGTCGGCCGAGGTGATCTCGAGCTTGTGGTAGTCGCGCAGGTCGGGGCTCATGGGCGGCTGCTCGCCCTCGCGCACGCGCGGGTAGGGCATGGTGCTGACCGCGTAGGGCGGCAGGGCCACGCCCGGCATGTCGTAGGCCGAGGCCGGCCGCGGGATCAGCTTGAGCAGCTGGCGCTCGGAGTGGGTCCAGGTGCGGATCGCGTCGCGGACCTGGCGCTCGACCTCGGGCTCCTGGGGGAACTGCTTCTGGAGGCGCCGGACGAGCTCGCCCTGGTTGAGCGAGCCGTCGCAGAGCGAGAACAGGCGACCCAGGAGCGGCGTAAGGCGCTCGAGCACGACCTCGCCCGCGCGGCGGTCCTTGTAGGCGAGCGTGACCAGGCCCCCGGGCGGGTGGTGGCTCACGATCCACGGCCCGCGCAGGGGATACCAGTCGCGGGTCGTGACGAGGTCCTCGTCCCCGTGCTGCAGCAGCACGAGGTGCTGGGTCAGGGTGTCGAAGAAGGCGTCGAGGTCGGCGGGCAGGAACTCGCTCTTGAAGTGCTCGCGGGCCTCGCTGACGAGGTGGGGCTTGGCGAAGTAGTCGAGGAACTCGAGCACCTTGGGGTGCATCTGAATGATGTCCCCGATCACGTCGTGGTAGAGGTAGTGCTCGTCGTTGCGCGCGAAGAAGCTCAGCCGCGGGCAGATCTGCAGCTGCGGGTCGGTCCCGCCGGCGCCGGTCACGACCTCGTGCTGGTGGGGGCCGACGTCGGGCACGTCGCCCTCGCCGCGGTCGAGGGCCTCGAGCAGCGCCTCGGCCTCCTCCTTGAGCTGCGCGGCCTGCCGGGGCCACCCCTCCTCGCCGAGGGGCACGATCTTGTCGAGGGCCTCGCGCGCGTAGCCGCGCTTCTTGTCTTCGCTCCAGGTCGCGCGCAGGACGTCGCGCAGGTTGTCGATCCGGTCGGCCAGCTTGACGAGAATGGCCTCCTCAGGGCCCTGCTGGAGGCGCGCGAAGTAGGCCACGTCGCGGGCGGCCTTGGCCTCGGCGTCCTCCGCGGCCGGCTCGGGCTTGGTCAGTCGGTCGACGAGCTCGCTGACCTCCGCGCCGAAGCGCTCGCGGACCTGCTCCAGCGTGACGGGGGTGTCCTCGACCGCGTCGTGCAGGAGCGCGGCCTGGAGCAAGGGGAGCTCGGCCTCGCGCCACTCCTCGAGCAGGATCCGCGCCACGCGAGCGGGGTGGTTCACGTAGGGAGAGCCGTCGTTACGCTGCTGGCCTTCGTGGGCCTGCTGCGCGAAGCGGAAGGTCTCCTCGAGGCGCGGACCCTCCTCGACCTTGCCCGCCTGGGCCAGGCTGCCGAGCAAATCGGCCAAGAGCTCGTCGGGGTTCACAGCGCCTCCTCCTCCGCTAGGGGAGGCGCAGTATAGGCCTGTCCGCCTAGGATCGGCGCGGCATGAGCGTGACGACAGCCAGGTGGAACGACCCGCCCACCGAGGCGGGGGAGCGGGTGCTGATTACGCGCTACCGCCCGCGCGGGGTCCCCAAGGGCCAGGAGACCTGGCAGCGCTGGGACAAGCGCCTGGCGCCCAGCGTAGAGCTGCTGGACGCCTACCTGGGCCGCCGCCGCGAAGGCCGCAAGGTGGTCGCGCGCGACCTCGAGCCGATCTCTTGGGAGGAGTTCACCCGCCGCTTCCAGAGCGAACTCGAAGCCGAGCCCGCGCGTGTGGCGCTGGCGGAGCTCGAGGCCGCAGGGGACGCGGTCCTGCTCTGCTACTGCGCCGGTCCCAGCCGCTGCC
>CALDQK010000398.1 GCA_937911525.1 uncultured bacterium | reverse complement strand
GCTCGGACTCGAGCCGCGGCCCGATCCTCGGCGACGAGGGGTTCCACATGGGCCGCACGGAACGTGGCTTCGAGCAGGTCGCTCACCGGCATCTGCGAGAAGGCCTAGACCTCCCGCTTGTCCCAGAGGGGTGGGACGCGATGGTGGAACTCGGCGAGTGGGACGAGTGCCTACTGGACGCGGAGAACCGTCGCGCCAATCCTACTGGCCACCGCCACTAGCCCTGACTTGAGGAGCGAGCTCGCGCTGCGTCCTCGTGGGGGGAGCTAGGACTTGGGCTGGTTCGTCGAAGTCGACGATGCAGCCTGTGCCTGGACCTGCGGTGTGGAGAGCTCCTGCTTCCACTTGGGCCAGGATGCCACTTGCCCGGAGGCACGGTCGGCAGCGTCAAGCACCTGCTTCAGGCTCATCGTCCTTGGCTTCGGCTGCTTCTCGTCCATGCTCACCCTCCTGGTCGCCCACCTTGTCATGATTCTGGCGGCTCTGCCCAAAAATCTCCGCCGCAGCAACCTCTCGCTCGATGTAGGAGCGGGGATCAAGAGGGAGACGGGGCCGGGAGTCCTGCCCTGGTTGCCAGTCCACTCTCTGGCCGTCGGCCCCCTTTTTCTTCCTCATTACGGGGCGTCCGCTCCCGAGAGTCAGCGAGAAGAGGTCCAGGAAGCGACGAGGCCCAACCCCTTCGAATGCACGAAACCTGACCCGCTCGTCATCATCCCCTGGCGCCTCCTCGTCCGGGAGGCAGATCTCATCACCGTGGAGATCCCGAGCCTTGCTCTTCGGATACGGCTCCACATAGAAGACTTCGCGGACCCCAGACGCCACGATGTGCTTCGCACAGTTGTGGCAGGGGAACGTGGTGCAGTAGAGGGCACCCCCGCGGGGACTCACGCCGATACGCACGCAGGCCATCAGGGCCGCCATCTCGGCGTGTACCGCCCGCCCGAACTCCGTCAAGTCCAGTATCCCCGTGCCCTTGAGCTGCTCCTTGTACCTCTCGATGAGCTTCGCGCGATCGGCGGGGGCGAGCTCTGCTTCTCCCTCCTCGCCAGGTACCAACGCACGGATCACGCGGGAGAGGATCCTGTTCCGCTCTCTCTCATTCGAGTCGTACCCGCGGAGATAGTCTGGGCCTGCGGCCTCTGTGGTGGCAGTGTCCAGCTCAGGACTTGGACAGGACCTCGGCTGGATGCCACCCGGGGCATCGTTCGCGCCGCTGGCAAGCACATCGCCCTTAGCCGAGGTCACGACGGCTCCAACCTGGCGGGACAGGTCACTCGACTTCAGAGCGGCCGCATACGCCATGAACATGGCGTGCTCCTCGGGCGTGGGCGGGTGAAACGGGTACGAAAACAGCAGATCCACGATCCTGCGGATCTTCTTCACCGCTTGTTCCGTCTTCGTTGGGTCAAGCCGAACGTAGGCGTCCGCAAGATCGAACGCATCGCGCGTCTGCTGCCCACTCGCCGCCTCCTCCGAGGCATCCTTATCGAGGAGTCGCTGCGCCTCGTCCTTCGGGAAGTTCTTCTCGATCAAGGCCTGAAGGCGCACATCGCGTGGAGCGGTCGCGCCAATTAGGAAGAACCCTTTGCCGTACACGTGTCGGAGGCGCCTGACTTCGTCCGGGTGCTTGAGAGAACGAATCACGTGGGCTTGGCGACGGAGGGGCGCACCCTCCTCAGCCTCTTCACGTGCCGCCTTGACGGTGGAGATTGCAAGAAGCGCCAGGTGGTCATTCCCGCGCTTCTCGCGCAGGTTATTCCCAGCGTCCATCAGGCGTTCCTGTCTTTGGTGCGGCCGTTCCTCCGGCGGGGTTTCAACCATCTCGTCCAGCAACTTGGAAATGCGAACCGAGACGCCCGGTGAGTAGCCGTGGGCCGACAACGCCTGGTGCAGTGCCTCTTCGACCGCTTTCAGCGGAGTTCCGAGCGGCGCCACGAAGGCGAACACGAGCTCAGCGTCGGGAAGCTCGGTTGCGATGTCCGTCCTGATGCTCATTCGTCCCCCCCTGCCGGGTCCTTAGCTATTCGTCATCCAGCCGCGCCCAACGATCCTTGCAGTAGGAACAGTATTCCTCGAACTCGACTTCGAGGTTCGAGCTGCCGCACTCCTCGCAGGTAAGAGGGTTAGAGTCGCCGCGAGCGTCCTCAAACCATGGAATCAGCAGGCCGTTCTCATCCTCGACTACGGCAGTGGGTTCTTCGCCGGTGTAACCGACCTCTCCACAGTCCAGGCAGGTGTAGGAGTCGATGCACGCACAGTTGCCGTCGTGAGATGCGCAGATGCCGGGCTCGGGGGGGATCTCGATGTACTTCCATTCCTCGCCCTCCTCGACCTGGTCTCCGGTCTGGACCTCGTGGGCGTACGCACGCACCTGGGCGGCGGCGAGGGGAGATGTAAAGCCGAGACTGCCACCCAACGCCGTCAACGCCTCGGCGCCGCCACCTGTGTCGATCGAGCTCACATCAACCCCGAATGACCCGGTGGTTGCGGTGAGAGCCTGCACCAGGCGTTCGGTGGGCGCCGTCTGCATGAACGGCATCGCTCCGTAGGTCTTCCGAGCATCTGCTCGGATCTGGTCAGCCACGTCGCGGAGCATTCGGCGCCGCTCGACCTCAAGATCAACTGCTGACATGAGGTAAGCGAGGCACTTTTGCTTCGAATCCTTGATTGCGGCGTGATCGATCGAGTCAGTGCCGCGCGGGTGGTCGTAGCGGTCGTGGCACTCGCCGCAGAGCCGAATCAGGTTGTGTGGGTGCTGGCACCACCCCTTGTACGGGGCTTTCTTACGTTCCAGGTCTTTGCGATCGATGTGCGCGCGCTTCGTTCGCTCCGTCGTTCGGCGGCAGTGGCCGCAGCGGCCTTGGCTCTCCCGGTTCAGTTCTCGGGTCACCTCATCCGGAATTGTTCGTTCCTTCCACTCCTGCCAGAGGTGGTCATTGAAGTCATCCAGCTCGGACTTCCGGAAGTGCCCAGTTGATTCCTCCTTGAGCAGCCTGCCGCCAGGCTTGAGCCGGCGCGCGGTGCAGTAACGCAGGAACTCGACGGACACCCGGAGGTGGTGGGCGGCCTCTTCGTAGTCGTATACCGGGTCGCTCACTTCAGCCCGAGCGCCCTAGTCGCCGCCGTCTGCGGGTCCGAGTAGAAGATCGGGTCGACCCTCTCGACGATCTCGGCCGACACCTCGAGGAAGTCCCTCTTGGTCTCCAAAGGCACGAGCGCCCGGTGGGCACAGTTCTCCAGCTTGAGCTGCAGCGACTCGGCGAGAGAGTTCACGGGCTTGATGTTCTCCCAGGACGAGACCTTCGGCAAGTACCTGGACGCGTACAAGCGGCAGCTGCGGATCGTGCAGCGGGAGCTCGGTCACCACGCGATCGGTCGACGGTCAGTGGCGAGCCAGGCGAACCGCGCCGGGCACTCCATGAAGGCGATCCAGGCGCGGACATCACTCGCGGCAGAGCACGGACCCATACATCTCCTCGTCGTCTAACCCGGCGGGGCAGCTTCGCTTGGTGACGGCGCTGGCGCTTTCCGCGCCGGCTCACGTCAACGACCGGAAAGGGCGACGATCGGTGACGGGAAAACAAAGCGCCGCAACCCATTCAGATTGCGGCGCTTCTTCGTGGGTGCGGGGGCCGGATTTGAACCGACGACCTTCGGGTTATGAGCCCGACGAGCTACCAGACTGCTCCACCCCGCGATGAGGTGTGTTTTTCGGCGGCTTCGGGGGTCCCTCTCGGGAGCCCCAGAAGCCAAACGCCGCCCGATTGGTGCGGCGTTTCGATTTGGGTGCGGGGGCCGGATTTGAACCGACGACCTTCGGGTTATGAGCCCGACGAGCTACCAGACTGCTCCACCCCGCGACGAGGTGAGGCGGACTATAGCCAGGGGCTTCGACCTGTCAAGCGAAGGGGAGACGGTTTCGTTGCAAAGGCGCGGATCGCTCGGTGGCGGCGGGGGAAACGCGGTGATGGAGGGCGCGGAGGAGCGAGGCGCGGGCCGAAGGGGTGGGGCGGAGCTCGGGGGAACGCGGGGCCGGCTCTGGGTCGGCGACGTGGGGGCGGAGCGGCGCGCGGGGTCGGCGTCGCGGGAGGCGACTCGGGCTCGCGCCGTCCCGGTCCTCGGCTCCCCGTGGATTCTCATCGGAGGGGCCATCTCGAGGACGTGACTCGGGGGCCCGGCGGGCAGGGGAATGGGCATGGGCAGGGCATGCAGGGCCGGGGGGGCTCGGGATCGATTAGCATC
>CALDQK010000397.1 GCA_937911525.1 uncultured bacterium | reverse complement strand
GAGAGCGACCCCGGCCTGGAGCTCGAGTTGATCGGGCTGCCGCGCGACATAGAGCCCCTGCGCCTGCCGGAGACGAGCCGCGTGAGGGTCGAGACCGCGCCCGCTTGGACCGCGGGCCGCGCCGGCGACTGGTTCTGGCACCGCCGCCACCTCGCCCGCTGGGCCAGGCAGCGCGAGGTGGACGTGGTGTTCTTCCCCGCGGGGAACCGGCGGATCTGCGCCCTCGACCCGATCCCCACCGTGGCCACGATCCACGACCTGGGCGAGCTCGAGATCCCCGAGAAGTACAGCCGCCTCCGCCGTCTGCGGGTCCAGCACGAGATCCTGCCCGCGATCCGCGACGTGACCCGGCGGATCACGATCAGCGAGCCGAGCCGCGCCGCGATCTGCGAGGCGACCGGCCTCCAGGCCGAGCAGGTCGACCTGATCCCCAACGGCGTGGACGCGCGCTTCCAGCCCGGCGACCCGCGCGCCGCCCGCGGCGAGCTGGCCGAGCGCTACGAGCTCTACCGGCCCTTCTTCCTCTACGTCGCGCGCCTCGAGCACCCGGCCAAGAACCACCTCAACCTGCTGCGGGCCTTCGCCCGCGAGGGGCTCGCCGAGCGCTACGACCTGGTCTTGATCGGCGCCGACTGGCCCGGCTGCGAGGTGATCTACGAGGCGATCAGCGAGCTAGGGCTCTCCCGGGCCGTGCGCCGCCCCGGCTTCGTGCCCGACGAGGACATGCCGCTCTTCTACCAGGCGGCCACGGCCCTGACCTTCGTCTCGCGCTTCGAGGGCTTCGGCCTCCCGATCGTCGAGGCCCAGGCCTCGGGCTGCCCGCTCCTGGTGAGCAGCGTCGAGCCCATGAGCAGCCTGGCCGGCGACGCCGGCTGGCGGGTGGACCCCGCCTGCGTGGCCTCGATCGGGGCGGGCCTGCAGGCGCTGAGCGTGGACGTCGTCCTGCGCGAGATCCTGCGCGAGCGCGGCCTGGCCCGCGCCGAGCGCTGGTCCTGGGATCGCGCCGCGCGCGAGACGCTGGAGGTCCTCCGCGCAGCGGTCGGGGAGCGCGCGGCGCTGCGGCTGGCGGGCTAGCGAGGCAGCAGGACGCAGCAGGGCCCAGCAGCACGCAGCAGGGCCCAGCAGCACGCAGCAGGGCCCAGCAGGGGGCCCGGCCCGCGGACTCGGTCCCGTGCTTCAATGCAGGCGTGAGCGAGCGCTGGGTGATCCTGACGGGCGAGTTCCCCCCCGAGGGCGGCGGGGTCGCGGACCACTCGCGCCTGGTCGCCGAGGGCCTCGCCGCCGCGGGCGCCCGGGTGGACGTGATCGCGCCTGCGCTCGTCGAGCGCACGGACGCCCAGCTCCCTCCCGGCGTGACCCTGCACCGGGTCGCGGGCAGCGGGGGCGAGGACCGCTTCGCGCCGCGCGCGCTCGCTCGGATCGACCGCCTCCTGGCCGAGCTGCCCCGCCCGCGCCGGCTGCTCGTGCAATACGTCCCCCACGCCTTCGGCTTCAAGGCGCTCAACCTGCCCTTCGCGCTCTGGCTCTACCGGCGCCAGCGCCGCGAGCAGATCACGACCCTCTTCCACGAGGTGGCCTTCCCCTGGGCTGCGCGGCCCTGGGCGCGGACCAACCTCCTGGCGGCGACCCACCGGGCCATGGCGGCGCTGGTCGCCCGCGCGAGCGAGCGGCGCCTCGTGGCCAGTCAGCGCTGGGCCGAGCTCCTGGGCCAGGTCGCGCCGGCCTCGCGCTACCCCACCACCTGGCAGCCGGTCCCGAGCAACGTCGCGACCGAGGTGGACCCCGCCCAGGTCGGCGCGCTGCGCGCCGGCCTGCGCGAGGGCGCGCCGCCGACGCAGGTCCTGGGACACTTCGGCAGCTACGGGCGCCTGCTGCGCCCGCACCTGCACGCGATCTTTCCGCGCGCCCTGGACCTCGCGCCGCGCGCGCACCTCCTCCTGGTCGGTCGCGCGGGCGTCGCCTTTCGCGCCGAGCTGGTCGAGCGCCACCCGCGCCTGGGGCAGCGCGTGCACGCGCTGGGCGAGCGCCCGAGCGCGGAGACGGCGGCGGCGATCGCCGCCTGCGACGTGCTGATCCAGCCCTACGAAGACGGGGCCGGCGGCCGACGCGGGAGCCTGATGGCCGCCCTGGCCCTCTCGCGCTGCGTGGTCAGCAACCCGGGGCCAGCGACCGAGCCGCTCTGGGACGAAGCCGACGCGCTGGCCTTCGCGCGGCTGGGGCGGGAGCAAGCGGAGACCGCCGCCGCGCTCCTGGCCGACGCGGAGTCCCGCCTGGGCTACGGCAAGCGCGCGCAGGCGCTCTACCGCGAGCGCTGCGCGCTCGAGCACACCCTGGCGGCGCTGCGCGGCTGAACCAACGAACGCGCGCGGACGCCGGGCGTCCGCGCGCGCTCGCCAGGCGATTCGCTCGCTTAGTTCTTCAGCTCGTCGGTGGCGTCGTCGACGCCCTCCTGCAGGTCGTCGGCCGCCTCGTCGAGCTTTTCGGCGCCCTCCTCGAGGGGGCCGTCGCGGTCGAAGGCGTCCTCGACGTCGTCGCCGACCTCCTCAGCGCTGTCCTCTAGCTTCTCGATCGGGCCCTGCTCTTCGGCGGGGCAGCCCGTCAGCGGCAGCGCGAAGGCGGCGGCGAGGGCGATCGAGGTGACAGAGGTCGAATTGAACAGCTTGCGAATCATGCTGGGTTCCTTTCTGTCCAGCTACTGCGCAAGGCCTGTGCCAAGCCCTGATCCCACGCGCTCGCGTCGCCTCGGGACAGCGGCGTCCAATTGGTGGGTCACCGGGACAGGTGCGTCCGCTCGCCCTGACCTAAGATCGCGCCCATGCGGCGCGTGCTCACGGTGGGCCACAGTTACGTGGTCGGAGTGAATCGCCGGCTCGCGCACGAGCTGGCGCGCGCGGGGGCTGGTCGCTGGGAGGTCGCCTGCGGCGCGCCCCGGCGTTTCCGCGGCACGCGCGACCTGCGCGCGCAGCGCCTGGAGCTCGAGCGCGACGAGCCTTGCCGGGTCGTGCCCTTGGGCGCCGCGCTCACCCGTCAGGTGCACGCCTTCCTCTACGGCCCGGGCCTGCTCCGGCTGCTGCGAGAGGGCTGGGACGTCGTCCACGCCTGGGAAGAGCCCTTCGTCCTCGCGGGCGGCCAGATCGCGGCCGCCTGCCCGCGCGGAGCGAAGCTCGTGTTTCGCACCGACCAGAACCTGCCCAAGCGCTACCCGCCGCCCTTCTCCTGGACCGAGCGCGCCGCCCTGCGCCGCGCGGACGCCTGGGTCCATCAGGGTGAGCTGGTCGGCGAGGCGCTCGCGCAGCGACCGGAGTACGCCCGCTTGCCGCGGCGGCGGATCCCCTACGGCGTCGACCTCGAGGCCTTCCACCCCGCCCCCGCGCGGCGCGCGGCGACCCTGCGCCGCCTGGGCTGGGAGGAGGGCGCGCCCGTGGTCGGCTACCTGGGTCGCTTCGTCGAGGAGAAGGGCCTGCGCCTCTTGACCCGCGCGCTCGAAGCCCAGCGCGAGCCCTGGCGGGCGCTCTTCGTCGGCGCGGGGCCCATGGAGCCCGAGCTGCGCGCCTGGGCCGGGCGCCACCCCGAGCGGGCCCGGATCCTCAGCGACGTGCGCCACCACGAGGTGCCCGCGGTCATGAACGCCATGGACCTGCTCTGCGCGCCGAGCCACACCACGCCGCGCTGGAAGGAGCAGTTCGGGCGGATGCTGATCGAGGCCTTCGCCTCGGGGGTCGGGGTCGTGGGGAGCGACTCGGGCGAGATCCCGCGGGTGATCGGCGCCAGCGGGCGCGTCGTCGGCGAGCGCGACGAGGAGGGCTGGGTCGCGACCCTGGGTGAGCTGCTCGGCGACCCGGCGGCGCGCGCGTCCCTGGCCGAGGCAGGCCTGGAGCGCGCCCGCCGCGAGTTCGCCTGGCCCGTCGTCGCGCGCAGCCACCTGACCTTCTTCGAGGAGCTGCTGGAGGGCCGCGCATGAGCCCGCCCCGGATCGCCGTGCTGATGGACTACGCCGCCGAGGAGTGGCCCAGCATGGACCTCTGCGGCGAGATGCTCGCCGAGCAGCTCGAGCGGCGCTCCGACGTCGCCGTCGAGCGGGTCCAGCCCGAGTTCCGCGAGCGGGCCGGGGTCCTGCTCGGCGAGCGCAAGCTGGGCAAGAACGCCGACCGGGTGTTCAACCGTTACTACGACTACCCGCGCGCCCTGCGCCCGGTCGTCGAGCGCTGCGACTACTTCCACGTCGTCGACCACAGCTACAGCCAGCTGGCCTTGACGACCCCGCCCGCGCGGACGGGGATCTACTGCCACGACCTCGACACCTTCCGCTGCCTGCTCGAGCCCGAGCGCGACCCGCGCCCGGCCTGGTTCCGCCGCCTGGTGCGCTCGACCCTGCGCGGCTTCACCCGCGCGGCGCGCGTGTTCTTCTCGACCCACGCCGTGCGGGACGAGCTGATCCGCCACGCGCTGGTCCCGCCCGAGCGCCTGGTCCACGCCCCCTTCGGCGTGGCCCCCGAGCTGACGCCGGGCCCCGCCGACGCGCCCGCCCCGGAGCGGCGGACCCTGCTTCACGTCGGCAGCTCGATCCCGCGCAAGCGCGTGGACCTGCTCCTGCGGATCTTCGCCGAGCTGCGGCAGCGCTTCACCGACCTGCGCCTGGTCAAGGTCGGCGCCTTCGCGCCCGAGCACGAGGCCCTGATCGCCGAGCTCGAGCTGGGCGAGGCGGTCGAGCGCCACGAGCGGATCTCCCGTCAGGAGCTGGCCCAGCTCTACCGCCAGGCGACGCTCGTGCTCCAGCCCAGCGACGCCGAGGGCTTCGGCCTGCCCCTGATCGAGGGCCTGGCCTGCGGCGCGGTCGTCGTCGCCAGCGCGCTCGCGGTCCACGAGGAGGTCGGCGGCAAGGCGGTCGTCTACTGCACGCCCGGCCAGGTCGCGCCCTGGGTCGACGCCTGCACCAACCTGCTCGAGGTCGAGAGCGCGGCCCCCAGCCGGCGAGCGCGCCTGGCCCGCGCCGCGGCCTACTCCTGGGAGCGACACGCGGAGGTGATCGCGCGGACCTACCTGGAGCTGCCCAAGTGAGGGGGTGCGCTCTTGACGCGAGCGCTGGGACTCCGGCTCAGGGTTTGAGCTCGAGTTTGAATCAGGAGTTGGGAAGGGCTGTCGCTGACCTCGTGACCGCCCGGGACCTCGGGTTGCACGTCCGCGGAACGAGATTGGGCGCATTCCTTTCAACGCAAAGGCGCAAAGGCGCAGAGCCGCAAAGAGGTCCGAGACAGGAGCGAAGTCGCGAGGACGGGCGGGCGCGAACCGTGCGGGTACCTCGAGGGTCGCGCAGGCCTCTTCGAACCGAGAATCGCGAAGCCGAGTCAAGCGTTCGCCAATCGCCCACGATCAGTCCTCGGGACGCCCGACCTCCCTTCGACTCACGAGCGTCGCTCGTCGCGCCTCTGCGCCTTTGCGCCTTTGCGTTGAGAGACCTCTCGGAGCGCCGCGTTCGGGCGCGCGACCTGCTGCCAGAGCGCCAAGGGGCCGCGCCATGTGCGGGATAGCCGGCGTCCTGGGGCTGCCCCTCGAGCAGGCGCGGCCTGCGGCGGAGCGGATGCTCGCGGCGCTGCGTCACCGCGGGCCCGACGGCGAGGGGCTCGAGGTGCTCGAGCTGCCCAAGGCGCCGCCCGTCGTGCTCGCTCACACCCGGCTGGCGATCGTCGACCTCTCTCCCACGGGCCGCCAGCCGATGACCCTCGAGGGGCCGCGCGCGCCCACGATCACCTACAACGGCGAGGCCTACGACGCGCCCGAGCGGCGA
>CALDQK010000396.1 GCA_937911525.1 uncultured bacterium | reverse complement strand
CCTTGACGGCCTTCTCGATCAGCTCCTTGACGAGGGTCTCGTGGTCGACTTCGTCGGTGTGCTGGTTGCTGAGCACGACGGTGTGGACGCGCGAGGGCTTCTTGTTCTCGTACTCGACGGTGACCTGGCACTTGCCGTCGGGGCGCAGCCAGCCGAGGGTCCCGCTGGCGCGCAGGTCGTTGACCTTCTCCATCAGGCGGTGGCTGAGGTGCAGCGCGAGGGGCATCAGCTCCTTGGTCTCGTCGCAGGCGTAGCCGAACATCAGGCCCTGGTCGCCCGCTCCCTGCTCGCTGTGGAGGCCGTCGCCCTCGTTCACGCCCTGGGCGATATCCGGCGACTGGCGATCGAGGGCCACGAGGACCGCGACCTCGTCCGCCGAGAAGCCGAGGGTGGGGTCGGTGTAGCCGATCTGGCGGATCGTCTCGCGCGCGATCTCCTGGTAGTCCACCTTGGCGGTCGTGGTGATCTCGCCGGTGAGGAGGACCAGCCCGGTGTTGACGGTGGTCTCGCAGGCCACGCGGGCGTTGGGGTCCTGGGCGAAGATCGCGTCCAGGATCGCGTCGCTGATCTGATCACTGACCTTATCGGGGTGACCGGCAGCGACCGACTCGCTGGTGAAGAGGTGCTTCTCAGCCATGGGTGCTCGTTCTCTCGAAATCTGAATCGGTTGCCAGGGACGGAGGCCAAGGTCCGTATATGAAGAGACTTCTGGCGTCGCGCTTCCCTGAGAAGGTCGCGCAGTTTCTCAGGAACCCGTGTTAGATCAAGCGCAAAGCGCGGCAAAATGGGCCTTCCAAGGCCCCTACGCCCGAGTCGTCATCCCCTGCGGGGTCGCGGACGGCGCCGCGCGGAAGCGGCGCGAGGCCTCGACCCGGCGCGCGTAGCGCTCGACCTCGGCGCGCTGGCGCTCGGGACCCCAGCCGAGCAGCGACCCGGCGACCTCGGCGGCCCGCTCCGCGACGCCGAGCCCCTGCTCGCGATCCTGCAGGAAGAGCAGCATTCGCCGGCGGAGGACGTCGTCGAGGCGGAGGGCCATCTCTGCGACGACAGCGTAGGCGAGCTCGGCGGCGACGTAGGGCAGGTCGGGGACCAGGCGCTCGGCGCCGAGGCCGTGCGCGCTGCCCACGTCGAGCACCTCGCCGGCTCGCAGGCCGTAGGTGCGGATCAAGTGGCGGGCGAGGTCGGCCTCGAGTCCCCGCTCGCGGGCGAGCTTCTCGGCGGCCTTGCCCAGGTCGGCCAGCGCGTGCAGGTCGTGCGCGCCGGGCAGCGGCAGCTCCTCGGTGCGGCAGGGCTCGCTCTTGACGCCTCCCCCGAGCTTGGCGAGGGCCTTGTCGACCACCTGCTCGGCCATCAGCCGATAGGTGGTCAGCTTCCCGCCCGCGATCGCGAGCAGGCCTGGGTCGATGTCGAGGATCTCGTGCTCGCGCGAGACGTCCGAGGCGCTCTCGCTCTCGCTGTCCGCCATCAGCGGCCTCAGCCCCGACCAGGTCGAGATCACGTCGCTGCGCTGGCCTCGGAACTTTGGGAAGAAGGCGTTGGCCGTCTCGAGCAGGTAGTCGACGTCGGCGGCGCTGGCCTCGATCCCGTCCGGGCTCTCGACCTCGTCGGTGTCCGTCGTCCCCACGATCGTGCGCCGGCCCCAGGGGATCGCGAACATCACTCGCCCGTCGGTGGGCCCGGTCAGGACGATCGCGTGGTCGATCGGCAGCCGCTCGCGGTCGACCACGATATGGCTGCCCTTGGTCGGCCGCAGCAGCTTGCGGCCGACGCGCTCGCCGAGGAGGTCGTCGGTCCAGGGCCCCGCCGCGACGGCCGTCATGCGCGCCCCGACCTCGAAGGGCTCGCCCGGCTCGCCCCGCTCGCCGATCACGTCGCGCACCATGAGCCCGGTCGTCTTGCCCGTCTGGTCCCGGAGCAGGTCCACCGCTTCGACGTAGGTGGTCACGATCGCGCCGTGGCGCTCGGCGTCGAGCGCCGTCTCGAGGGCCAGTCGCGCGTCGTCGGTCATGCAGTCGTAGTAGAGGGCCGAGCCCTTGAGGCCCTCCGACAAGAGCCCCGGCTCGGCCCGCTCGGTCCGGCTGCGGCTCAGCATTTGGTGGCGCTTGTAGTTGCGGAAGAGCGCGAGCAGATCGTAGGCCCACATGCCAGCCGCGATCTTGAGCATGCCGACGCGGCTGGAGCGATAGACCGGGAACACGAAGGGCAGGGGCCGAGCGAGGTGAGGGGCGAGCTTCATCAAGGTGGCGCGCTCTCGCGTGCCCTCCATCACGAGGCCCAGCTCGTATTGCTCGAGGTAGCGCAGGCCCCCGTGGATCAGCTTCGAGCTCGCCGAGCTGGTCCCGCTGGCCAGGTCCTGCTTGTCCACCAGGGCGACGCTCAGCCCCCGCAGGGCAGCGTCGCGGGCGATTCCGGCCCCCGTCACCCCGCCGCCGAGCACCAGGAGGTCGAAGCGGCCGCCGCGGAGGCGCTCCAGGCGCTCGCGCCGACCCTGGGCAGGACCAAGCTCGCTCATGCCGCGACTCTAGCGCTAACCCCCCACAGGGCATAGGCCCGAAGGGATCCCTGGAACCTCACGGGGGACCCCTGGGTATGGGCGCGTGGAGTGACGCTGGGCGTCACCCGCTGGGGCGAGCCGTCGCGCCAGAGTTTGCAGCCCGGTTGGTGAAACCCTCAGCGTCAGCCGCGTCTAAGCATCCGGCAGGAAGGTTCTGGTAAGAACGCCACATCTGCTCCAAAAAGGGTCACAGGAATCGCTCTCTTAACCGTATCCAAAGGGGTTAGTGCGCTCGCAGGGCGGTATCGCGGGTGCTTAGGTATCAGGCAATGGAAGACTCGACCATCGTGACCGACTCGCAGGGTGTCGCGCCCGCTCCTCCGGAGCTCGCGCCGGGGACCCTGGTGGGTGAGCGCTACCGACTGCTCCAGGAGCTGGGGCGCGGCGCCATGGGCTGCGTGCACCGCGCCTGGGACGCCGAGGCTGGGCGTCTCGTCGCCGTCAAGCTGGTCGACCGGGAGTCCACGATCGCCCCCCGCTTCCGCCGCGGCAGCAAGGGCCTGCTCCAGCTCCGCCACCCCGGGATCTGCGAGGCCACGGCCTGCGGTCGACACGGCGGCCTCGACTACCTCGTCACTCGCTACTACGCCGGGGTGAGCCTGGATATCGCCCTGCGCTGGCTCGGTCGCTGGGAGGCCCCCAACGCCGTCCGCCTCACGATCTCGCTCCTCGAGGCGATCGCCTACCTCCACCGTCAGGGCTACGTCCACCGCGACGTCAAGCCGAGCAACATCCTCCTGACCAGCGAGGGGCGGCCGATCCTGGCCGACTTCGACCTGGCCAAGCCCTTCGCGGCCAACACCCCTGACTCGGGGGTCTTCAGCCGCGAAGCGCTCGCCAGCTCGCTGCGCGAGAGCGCGGGCTGCCTCTCGGGCACCCCGCTCTATCTGCCCTTGGAGCGGCTCCGCGGCTTGCCCGCCGAGCCGGGCGACGACCTCTACGCCGCGGCCCTGGTGCTCTACCAGCTGCTCACCGCGCAGCTCCCCACGGACCGCTCCGACTACCGAGACCTGGCCAGCCTCTGCGCCGCGCGCGAGGAGCCCGTGACTCCCCCCAGTCAGCTGGGCGCGGAGCTGCCCCGCCCCCTCGAGCGCGTGATCCTGCGCGCCCTCTCGCCGAGCCCCGAGGATCGCTACGAGACGGGCGAGGAGTTCATCGCGGCGCTCCGCTCGGGCGAGTGCCCCAGCGGATTCTTCCGGGCCCTGAGCTCGCACAGCGCCTAGCAGAACGCCAAGCCGCGACCGACGGGCCGCCTCCTTCTCGTCGGCGGGTCGCCTACTTCTTGAAGGAGTCGACGGCGTCGTCGAGCTCGCCGAAGACCTGGATCACCTGCGAGAACCCGAGCAGGTTCATCACGTTGGCGATCTTGTCGGTCAGCGACGAGAGGCGCAGGTCGCCCTCTTGCTCGCGGAACTCGCGGCTCATCTTCTTGAGCACGCCGAGGCCCGCGCTGCTGACGTATTGCAGGTCTGCGCAGTCGAGCACCACGCGCGGCGGCTTGCCCTTGGGCATGCCCTCGAGCTCGCGCTGGAGGGTCGGGAAGGTGTGGGCGTCGAGCTGTCCGCTCAGGCGGAGCACGTCGACGTCCTCTTGGCTCTCACGCTCGATCTTGAAGTCGGACATGGACGCGGATTGCCTCCCTGACGGAATGACTCTACCATCGACGCGCGCGAGCCTTGCGCACCAACGCGCTTTGGCGGCTCTCATGGTCTCTCCTCCTCTACGCGTTCGTTCGGCCCCCGGAACCTCTTTCTGGGCCCTGCTCTGGGTTGGGGCCCTGGCCAACCTCAGCGGCTGCTGGACGGTAGGACCGCGCCAGCCCCTCTTCGGGGGCGCGAGCCGGGACGCCGCGCCGCCGCCCACCGCGCGTCGGGTCCAGACCGAGCCTCTGGTGGTCGGCGGGGCCGAGGGCGAGTTCGGCGGGCCCAAGCTCGAGGCCGCTCCCGCCGACAAGCTGCTCACGCGGCTGCGCGACACGGCTCCGGGGCCCGAGCGGGCGCTGATCCTGGACGAGCTCGCGCGCCGCGGCGTCGCCAACCGCGAGCTGGTCCTGCGGGCCCGCGACGAGGAGGAGGCGCTCCACGAACTCCTGGTCTCCCTCGCCGAGCGCCTGGGCCAGAAGCGCGCGGAGCCCCAGCGGAGCGTGGACGCCCCCTGGGTCGAGGAGAAGTATCGCCTCGCCCTCGAGCGCTACGCCGCGGCCGACCTCTTCGGCGCGCTCCGGGTCGCCGAGGCCGTCCTCGACCTCGAGCCGGACTGCGTCCTGGCGCCCAAGCTGAGCGCCCTGCGCCGCCGCTGCCAGGACCGTCTGCTCGAGACCAGCCTCGTCACGGCCGAGCTCTCGACGAGCGCCGCGGTGATCACCCCCCGTGACCCGCTCCAGATCACCCTCCGCTTCAAGAACGTGAGCGACCAGCCGATCGTGCTGCACCAGGCCGAGGGGGCGACCCTCGGCGTGGTCTACGTCGACTACGAGGAGCTCTCGGCCGACGGGACCCGCAGCCGGGTGCGCACCCAGCACGGCGTCTCCCTCCCGAGCCCCAAGCTCCGCCTCGGCGCCGGCCAGATCCGCTCGGTGCCCGTGCGGCTGGCGGGCCCGCATCGGCGCCTCCCTCCGGGCGTGATCGGCCGCTACGAGCTGAGCGGCCGCCTGCGGCCGAGCCGAATGGAGGTCGGCGACTCGACCGCCTCGCGCTTCCTGGTCCTCGAAGCGCGCCGGCTCGCCGTCGTCGCGCGCAAGGACCTCGAGCTGGCCCAGGCCCCGCGCGCCTCCTTCGCCAAGGCCGTCGAGAAGGCCAACCGCGGGACCTTGGCCCAGCGCCGCGAGCCCTCTCGTCAGGCCTTCGTCTCGGCGGTGCTCTACGGCCAGCGCGACCGCGAGGCGGCGCTCGAGGCGCTGATCGACTCGCTAAGCCAGGCCAGCTCGCCGCTCAGCTCTGCCCTGTGCGCGGCCCTCTCGCGCGTCAACGGCGAGCCCCTCAGCTACACCCGCGACGAGTGGTTGACCTGGTGGACGCAGCGCCTGGCCCGCCCGAAGCAGGAGGCGAAGCAGCCCTCCGACCCACCTCGAGCTGAGTAGGGGCTGGCCCCCCACGTGGCTTGGGATAGGATCCTTGCCCGCTAACCAGAAGCGGGCCGCCGAGGTCTGCTCCGAAACCCTCCTCTGAGTCCTATGAGCGCGACCTCCTACACGGGCGACGAGCCCTTCGTCTACGCCTGCTATCCCCGCGAAGACCTGCACCTGGTGCAGCCCGAGTTCGATCGGATGCACGAGCTGGGGATCCGGGTCTCCTTCCCCGCGCCGGAGGCCGAGCCCGGCGACGACGGGCGCCTGGCGGCCGCCGCCTTCGTGCTGGTCCTCGTCTCGGACTCCATGGAGGAGGACCCCGAGATCCGCAAGGAGGTCAGCTCGGCCCTGGAGGATGGCAAGGAGATCTGGGCGGTGCACGTGGTCGACGTGCCCCTCGGCGGCGCGGCGAAGCTCCTCCTGAGCAGCGTCTCGAGCCTGCACAAGCACGAGGTGGCCGAAGACGAGTACGTGCGTCGCCTGGTCCGCCTGCTCCCCGACGAGGTCAAGTCCAAGCCGATCGACCTCGGGCCCGACCCCTCCTCCTCGGCGCCCGTTCGCCGGCAGGAGCCGGGGGTCAAGGACCAGCTCGAGAGCATGGGCAACGCCCAGCTGGGGATCGTGGCCGGCGCCGTGGTGATCGTGGTCTTGATCCTGCTCGCCATGGCCATGACCGGCGGGGACGAGGGGCCCAAGACCGCGGCCAGCGCGACCCCCGAGCCCACCGAGAGCCTCTCGCCCGAGGAGGCCGCTGAGGTCGCCCGCCTGCAGCGCGAGCGCGAGGAGCGGGCCAAGGAGCGCCGCGAGAAGGAGCGCCTCGAGCGCGAGGCGCGCGACAAGGAGCAGGCCGCCGCGACCAAGGTCGCCAACGCCGTGTCCAAGGCTCGCTCCGCCTTCGCCGAGGACGAGTACGAGCAGGTGATCGAGCTCCTGACGCCGATCCTGAAGGAGCAGCCCAAGGCCGCGGCGGCGGCCCTCCTCCGCGCGCAGGCCTACATGCGCAAATACAAGTACGCCGAGGCCGTGCCCGATTTCGCGGTCGTGCTCGAGGCCGAGCCCAAGAACGCCGAGGCCCTGCGCGGACGAGGCGAGGCGCTCGTGCGCACCGACAAGCACAAGGACGCGCTCGCGCACTACCAGGCCCTGGTCGAGCTCACCCCCCAGGACTCCTTCGCCTGGGTCGACCTGGGCGACGTCCAAATGGAGCTCTCGGACTACGCGGCCGCGACCGCGGCCTACGACAAGGCGATCGAGCTCCAGCCCGCCAGCCCGCGCGGCTACGACAAGCGCGCCTCGGCCCGCGCCAAGGCCGGCGACGAGGCCGGCGCCGCCGACGACCGCGCCAAGGCTCGCGAGCTGCGCAACAAGCGCTAGCCCTGAAGCGTCCCCAGAATCTGGGCGATTCGAGCTAGAGGGCGCTTGGCAACGGGGCTGCAGCTTGT
>CALDQK010000395.1 GCA_937911525.1 uncultured bacterium | reverse complement strand
AGAACGAGGACGGCGGCCTCGACGTGCGCCTGGCGCGCGACCACCGCGGCCGCGAGCTCGACCCGCGGGTCGACGTGCCGCGCTCGATCGTGGACCAGGTCGTGCAGTCGGCCGAGCCCGTGTTCCTGCCGAGCATCGCGGACCGCCCCAGCCAGGGCCTCTCGGCCAGCGTGCGCAACCTGGGCCTGCTCTCGGCGATGTGCGTGCCCCTGACCAGCTTCGCCGAGCCCCCCCGCCGCGAGGGCGAGAGCCCGAGCGAAGGCTCCAAGAGCCCCGAGCGGCGCCGCTACGCCGAGAAGGCCAAGGACGAGCTGCTGGGGTGCATCTACCTCGACAGCGACGCCACCACCTACTCCTTCCGCGAAGAGGACCTCTACCTCTTCCTGACCCTGGCCAACCACGCCACCACGGCCCTGCTCAAGGAGCGCCTCTACCGCCAGGCGATCACCGACCCGCTCACGCGCCTGTTCACGCGCGGCCACTTCGAGCGCTCGCTGCGCGAGACCCGCCGGCGCTTCGAGGCCCAGCGCGCGCCCTACAGCCTGCTCATGATCGACCTCGACGGGTTCAAGCAGGTCAACGACACCCGCGGCCACCTGATGGGCGACGCGGTGCTGCGCGAGATCGGCCAGCTCCTGCACGGGCTGATGCGCCAGGACGACCTCTGCTTCCGCTACGGCGGCGACGAGGTGGCGGTGATCCTGCAGGACACCGACGAGTCGGGCGCCAAGATCGCAGGCGACAAGGTCCGCGCCGCCATCGCCGATCACGACTTCGGCGAGGGGATCCGCCTGAGCGCTTCGCTGGGTACGGCCAGCTGCCCGGCCCACGCCACCGGCGCCGCGGACATGGTCCGCAAGGCCGACCAGGCCCTCTACCGGGCCAAGCACGGCGGCGGCGACCGGCTCGAGACCTGGAGCCCCGAGCTCTCGGTGATCGCGCCGCGCGAGGACCGCCTGGCCGGGATCATCACGGGCAACTACGCGCGCGACTACAACAACGTCAGCCTGCTGGTCGACACCTTCGACGCGATCTCGCGCACCCAGGACGTGCAGGAGCTCTTGACCCTGGCCGTCGACAAGGCGATCCACGCCAGCGAGGCCGAGCGCGGCGCGATCATGCTGACCGACGACAGCGGCGCCCTGGCCACGATCGTGGCCCGCGGTCGCCACCTCGAGACCCTCGAGCTCAAGGAGCGCTTCAGCCGCTCGATCCCCGAGCGCGTCCTGCGCAGCGGCGAGCCGGTCTACGTCGTCACCAGCGACGCGCCCGAGAGCCAGCAGGCCAGCGACTCGATGCGCGAGCTCGGGCTGCGCACGGTCCTCTGCGCGCCGCTCTCCACCGAGGGCGGCCGGATCGGCGTGCTCTACGTCGACGCCCGCAAGGGCGACCAGGAGGTCCGGGAGGGCTCGCTGCCCTTCTTCTCGGCCCTGGCCAAGCACATCGCGCTCGCCGTCGAGAACGCGCGCCTGCGCGCCCGCCTGACCCTGGAGGGTTAGGCACCCCATCGTGCCCGTGCCCGAAAGGCGGAGCGGCTAGGAGCTATCCGACCAGCGACAGCTCCGCTGCGTTCGCCACCCCCTAGTGAACGATCGACGCGCCCAGGCTGCCCATGCAGAAGAGCATGAAGGAGCCAATGCTGAACAGGGCCATCACCGCGCCGACCATGGCGCGGGCGGGGACCTCGACGCCTTCGTACTCCGCCGCTGACTTGGTGCGCATGAACTGCCACAGGGCGAAGGGCGCCGCCAAGGCGCACATCCAGCCCACCACGCCCAGGATCAGGGTCGCGGTCGCGGCCTCCTCGGCCTGGCTGCTCTCCCCCACGTAGGGCTGGCCAGGCGCGAGCGAGCCGCGGTGGTCGGAGTGGGGCCGCTGG
>CALDQK010000394.1 GCA_937911525.1 uncultured bacterium | reverse complement strand
CAGCCTGAGGCAGGCGCGCAGGGCTGCGGAGGTCCAGTCGC
Organism: uncultured bacterium; assembly: GCA_937911525.1. GTDB lineage: Bacteria > Planctomycetota > J058 > J058 > J058 > NORP233. The sequence continues at coordinate 1,838 of CALDQK010000394.1, read as the reverse complement.
GCTGCTGGGGTGCCTCGGCCACCAGCCGCTCGAGCGCATCGAGGTCGCCGAGCTGGAGGACCAGCCAGCCGAGCCGTTCGCGAGCCCGGGCTTCGGAGGTGCAGCCCTCGAGGATCCTCCTGCAGGCGGCCAGATCGCCGGCCTCCTCGTAACAGGTGGCGATCAAGAGCTCGGGGCCAGCGCCCTTGGTCCGAATCGTCTGGGCGACTCGCAGCGCCTCGCGCGGCTGACCAGCGATCAGCAGCGCCAGGGCACAGCGCTTCTGGAGGTGCTCCCGCAGCAAGGGAGCGAGCTCTTCGGCCCAGGGGCTGGAGAGGGCGTGGGTCAAGAAGGGCGCGGCGGCGCGATCCAGCTCGAGGGAGAACACCAGCCCCAAGGCGGCCAACGACGCGGGGCAGGGCTCCTCCCGCGCTCGCCGGAGCGCGCTGCCTGCGAGTCGCTCGACGATCTCGCGCGGCACCCGCTGCGTGATCGGAAAGCGGGTCGCGAAGAGGACGCGCAAGCGCAGGTCTCGCGCGACCGGCAAGGGCTGCTCGAGCGCCTCGAACACGCCCTCCACCGAGGCGATCATGCTCTGCGCGGTTCCCCTTCGACGCTGCTCCTCCAGGGCGCAGGTCGCGCGCAGCAGCGCCAGCGCAGCCTGGCCGGAGGCGTCGAGGAGGGCCGGCGCCTCGAGGAGACGAGCCGCGGCCAGCTGCGGCCCGCTCAGCGAGCGCTCGTCCAGGCTCAGCTCGTAGAGCAGCGGCGCGCGCTCCGGGAGCGGCAGCCGCTCCAGCGCCTGAATGAGGGTCGCAGCGTCTCCCTCCTTCCAGGCGACCAGGCACTCCCTCCGCGCGGCGGACTCGGGCGCGGGGGCTGGGCTAGCGCTCGGCTGAGGGTTGGCGCTCGCTGGGGGAGTCGGCGACGCGGGGGGTGACCAGGTCGCGCGGCCAGGCACCGCCCCAGGGTCCGCTCGGAGGCCGAGCCAAGCGCCGAGCAGGAGCGCCACCACGAGCGCCAGCGCGGCGAGCGGGGCCCGCTGGGGCCGAGGGGTCGTCTGCGCCAGAGCGGCGCTCCAATCTCGCAGCTCGGTCGCCAGCTCTGCGGCGCTGGAGTAGCGCGCGGCGGCCGCCTTCTCGAGGCAGCGCGCGCAGATTCGCGCCAGCTCCGCCGGGACCTCGGCAGGTAGGGTCGGAGGCACCTCGAGCACGAGGTGGAGGGTGTGGATCAGGCCCTTGCCGTGACAGGGCGGACGCCCGACGAGGAGCGCGAAGAGCAGCGCCCCCAGGCCGTAGACGTCCGTCGCGGGGCCGTTGGGCTCACCCGAGCCGCACTGCTCGGGCGCCAGGAAGCCCGGCGAGCCCAGGACCTCGCCGGTCTGGGTCAGCCGGCCGCTGCGATCGAGGCGCTTGGCGAGCCCGAAGTCGGTCAAGAGCGCGCTGCCGTCGCTCGCGCGCAGGAGCACGTTGCTGGGCTTGACGTCGCGGTGGAGCACCCCGCGCTCGTGCGCGTGGGCGAGGGCCTCGGCCAGGTCAGCCACCAGCAGAGCGGCCTCGGCAGGAGGGAGCGGGCCCTCGCGCTTCAGCCGCTCCGCGAGGTCCTCGCCCTCGACCAGCTCCATCGCCAGCCAGGGGCGCCCGCGCGCGTCGCGCCCCGCGTCCAGCACCGCCACCAGGTGCTCGTGGCGCAAGCGGGCGAGGGCCTGGCCTTCGATGTGGAAGCGCTCGAGGAGGTCGGGCTCGGCGTCCTCGAGGTCCAGGATCAACTTCAGCGCCACCTCGTGGCCGAGCTGGACGTGGCGGGCGCGGTAGACGGCTCCCATGCCGCCTTTCCCAATCTGTTCAATGAGATGGTAATTC